>CABUKD010000022.1 GCA_902492105.1 uncultured Clostridium sp. | reverse complement strand
GAGTTTTTTGACTCTTAATTATTTTCTGGCTGTGAGTTTTTTTCTCACTTTTTACCGATAGTTTCCTATCTTCTTTTTATTGGTTTTCTCAAAGGTTTATTGTTTACTTTTCAATGTGCTTTTTACACTTTATTTGAAAGTGTAACGAATGTTATTGTACTACTTTCTTTTGCAAAAGTCAACAGTTTTTTAAAAGTTTTTTAAATTATTTTTTTGTTCTATATTTTAGAGGGCAAAATAATAAACTAGTATTGGATGTAAACAGTTAAAATGTTGTTTTTCTTTACTAATTTACTTTCTAAAAATTGTTTGCTTTTGTTTAAGTAATAACACTTTAAATATAATAGCATATTAATTTAAGAAAGTCAATATATTTTTTGTTGTTTTTTGTAGTTTTTTGAAAAAAGTTATTCTTTTATTTAAGATACTTTTTTCTTATTGCAAATCTTTAATAAGTATACCATATATCTTTATGTAAATCAATACTTTTTGATTGGTAATTTTACCCTATTTTTTATTATTGTAATTTATATTTGACAATATCTTTTATTTCAAAATAATATTAATTGTGAAGATAGCTTATTTCTATATTTCTACTAATATTACATCTTCTCCAATACATTTGATATTTTGCCATTGAATTACAATATCATTACTCGAAGATATCATGCTAAAAAAACGATTACTGCCAGGAACAATAATGGAAGTGATTGTTCCTGTTTCTAAATCGGCACACACATCTTGTACAAAGCCGAAGTCTTTTTCCGTCTTTTATATTAATAACTTCTTTATGTTTAAAATCCATTCCCTTTTGTCCCATGCTTCCTCCCTTTATATAATTTTATTCTACTACATGCTTCTTTTCTTTTTATTGATCTTATTTTATTGATTCTATTATTTTTTATTATTATATGAAATAATATTAAAAAATTGCCTTTTTATTCTATAAGATTTCTCTTATTTTATAAAAAGGCAATTTACTTCTTTATTATATACATTTCATAACATATATGAATTAGATGAATTCAATTTATTTTAAGTCAAAACTAGAAATTAATTAAATGAAAACTCTATTTATAAATTCTTCTAATATGGTTAATTGCTGTTCTTTCTAATCTGGATACTTGTGCTTGTGAAATACCAATTTCTTCTGCTACTTCCATTTGTGTTCTTCCTTCAAAAAAGCGCTTATTAATAATCATTTTTTCTTTTTCTGTTAGACGTTTCATTGCTTCAGAAATGGTAAGATTTTGTGCCCATAGTTCATCCGTATTTTTCTTGTCACTCACTTGGTCCATAATACATATATTTTCTGTGTTTTCACTATAGGCTGGCTCTTGTAAAGATATTGGTTCTTGTATAGCATCTAAGCTAAGAATAATTTCTTCTTTCTCTACTCCTAGTTCTTTAGCAATTTCTTCTATTGAGGCTTCTCTTTGTTCTTCTTTAGAAATTCTTTCCTTTATGCTTAGTACTTTATAGGCTAAATCTCGTACAGACCTACTAACACGTATAGAATTATTGTCTCTTAAATATCTGCGAATTTCTCCTACGATCATAGGAACTGCATATGTTGAAAATTGTACATTTTGACTCATATCAAAATTGTCTATTGCTTTAATAAGTCCTACACAACCCACTTGAAAAAGGTCATCTAAATTTTCCCCTTTTCCATAAAATCTTTTAATGATACTTAAAACAAGCCTTAAATTTCCTTGTATAAACTCTTTTCTTGCTTCTTCATCTCCTTGTTTAATTTTTTGCATCAATCTATTCTTTTCCTCTATAGATAACATAGGTAACTTAGCAGTGTTTACTCCGGAAATTTCAACTTTATTCATGATAAAAACTCCTTTGGATTATAATTTGTTAATTTCATTATTTCCAAAAGGAGTTCTTACTATTCGATTATCGTTCGACTTAATTCGACAATTTTTAATAGGACCATCGGTGGGTGGGCTTAAATTGTCCTAACCGATTGGTCCTTATAATAAATATATACATAAAAGTTGGTATTATATTATTTTGTAGCGAGTTAAGGTGGGGACCAACAAGTTAGAGCCTTCAAGCAAAGATTTGTTAAAATCTTTGTACTGAAGGCTCTTCGTAGTTGGGGCGAGCAAGAAATAATATAATAACAACTTTTATAAAAAATTATTTTAAATAATTGGACAATTTAAGCCCGCCCCGATGGTTTATTGCTTCTAGCCTGTTTTGCTCATAATTTCTTTTTTCATTTTATGAATAATTTTCTTTTCTAAGCGAGATATGTAACTTTGAGAAATGCCGTAGCATATCTGCTACTTCTTTTTGTGTTTTTTCGGTTCCACTTATAAATCCAAAGCGAAGTTCCATAATGTTTCTTTCTCGATTATTTAGTTTTTCAATAGAAGCTCTTAATAGGCTTTTATCTACCTCATCTTCAATTCTTCTTGAAGTAACATCTGGATCAGTTCCTAATATGTCTGATAAAAGTAATTCATTTCCGTCCCCGTCTTGATTTAGTGGTTCATCAATAGAAATTTCTCCTTTCATTCTATTACTTCTTCTTAAAAACATTAAAATTTCATTTTCAATACATCGTGAAGCATAGGTAGCTAGTTTGATTTTTTTATCAGTATTAAAAGTATTAATTGCCTTCATTAAACCAATAGTACCAATAGAAATTAAATCTTCGATACCTACTCCTGTATTTTCAAATTTTTTGGCAATATAAACTACTAGTCTTAAATTTCTTTCTACTAAAATTTGTCTAACGCTTTCGTCTCCTTGTGATAATTGTTCTAAAATTTTAGCTTCTTCTTCATTTGTTAAAGGTGGTGGCAGAGTTTGGCTGCCTCCTATATAATAAATGGGAAGATTTTCTTCTTCATCTTTTCCAATATATCTTACATATAAGGTATTAATACTAGATTTTAAGATTTGCAATAGGTTCATTGTTATCACTCCTTTCCAATAGGTCTAGCCCTATTAAAGCAGAATATAGGTTATTTTTGCTTAGTTTATGTGGGAAAATCCCTATAATAACATCTTTTCTTGTTTCCATTTGTTCATCTTTTACGATTACCTCATCTGCTTTTAAACCTAACATAAGTCCGTTTTGTTTTCCTATCGAAGAAAAAGGAATTAATCTGAATTTTGTTAAATATGCTTTTTCTTCTAAATTTTCTATTCTTTTTGTACCCTCACCTCCTATCAATTCTTCTATATGATCTAACAAATTAGCTGGCAAAATAGAATATAATTTTTCTTTTTCCACTACTACTACCGGCATTCCTGTAATAGGTTCTTTTAAAAAGTTGCCTGTATCTAGCATAGCTTGCACATTTAATTCTTTCCCTTCTATTTTAATGCAAATGGAATGGATCATATCTTTTTTGGATAGCTTTGTTTTGACTATTTTAAAAGCTATATAAGTAATAATAAATCCTACAATTCCGCCAAGTAATGCTATTTTAATTGGATAGGTTCCTACATAGACTCCATTGCGCATTAAAATATCTTGTGGTCTAATAAAATAAAGTAAAGCAAAAGCACAACCTCCAAATACAAATGATGTTAAGTAAAAAAGAATAAGTTGCTTGCTTAAAATTTTAATGCCCTTTGCATTAAAAGCAATATAGACCATTAAAGCAGATAAAAGAATTTTCATAGGCAAGCTAGAATAAATTGGTAAAATTTCTAGGTAAGAAATAACAGCATAAATTCCCCCTAACAATGCTGAAAGAATTAATTTCCAGTGTTTCATTTTCAGTTTCATAATATATCCTGTAGCAAATAGGATAATATAGTTCATGCATAAATTTTCTAGTAATACTACATCTAAATAAATTGTCATTTGCACTTCACTTTCTTTCTTTTTTTGTATTACTATTTTGATTTTTTTATATTTATTATTGTATTTGTTTTCATTTTCGCTTGTTTACTTTTCTTGTTTTTGTTTTTTATATTTGCTCTTATCTTAAAAGATTAACTGCCTATTTAGTATACTCTCATTTATTTAAAAAGTGTGTCATTTTATGAATGTCAAAAAAAGAAATTATCCCCTTTTTTTGAGTAAAAGCGCATTTACACAAGAAAAAAGTACAAGAAATTTGAAAATCTTGTACTTTTTATAATTGTTTTAAAAATCAAAAAACACAATCTTAATACTTTAATTACATATTAATTTAAGACAACTTTTTTATGTTTCTTATTTCACACCTTTACTTTTTCTTAAAAAGGTAGGAATTTCTAAATTATCTTGAGAATTTGAGCCGTCTGTTGCAGTTGGGATAGAATTTAATTTTTTATCCCATGCTTTATCGATAATATCTCCTACTGGAATTGTCCCAGAAAGTGGTCCATCTTCTTTTTCAAATCCTGTTGCAATAACAGTAATAACAATATCTTCATCTAAGCTTTCATCAATTACTGCACCAAAGATAATGTTAGCTTCTGGGTCAACACTTCTTTGAATTAATTCAGCTGCTGTATTTACTTCATGTAATCCTAAGTTATTACCACCTGTAATATTGATAATAACTCCTCTTGCTCCTTCAATAGAAGTTTCTAGTAATGGACTTTGTACTGCTTGTTTTGCAGCATCTTCTGCTCTGTTTTCACCAGATGCTCTACCAATACCCATATGTGCCATTCCTGTATTTAACATAATGGTTTTTACGTCAGCAAAGTCTAAGTTAACAAGACCTGGAATTGCAATTAAGTCTGAAATACCTTGTACACCTTGTCTTAATACATCATCTGCCATCTTGAATGCTTCTACAATAGAAGTTTTTCTATCAATAATTTGTAATAATTTGTCGTTTGGAATTACTACTAAAGTATCTACTTTTCCTTTTAGGCTTTCAATTCCACGTTCTGCTTGTGATAATCTTTTTTTACCTTCAAAGGTAAATGGTTTTGTTACAACACCAATGGTTAAAATTCCCATCTCTTTAGCTGCTGCTGCAACAATTGGGGCAGCTCCTGTTCCTGTTCCTCCACCCATTCCGGCAGTTACAAATACCATATCTGCTCCGCGTAAAGCTTCTGCAATTTCTGTTTTGCTTTCTTCAGCGGCTTGTGCTCCAATATCTGGATTAGCTCCTGCTCCTAATCCTCTTGTAATTTTTTCTCCAATTTGTATTTTAGATGCTGCTTTTGAAAGTAAAAGTGCTTGTCTATCAGTATTTACTGCAATAAATTCTACATTTTTAATTCCTGATTCTACCATTCGGTTTACTGCATTGTTTCCTGCTCCACCTACACCAATTACTTTGATAGTAGCTGTTCCGTCTAACATCATGTTTTCGTCAACATTATTATCCATTAGCATAAAGTTCATTCCTCCTATTTTTGTGGTATTTTCCTTACCTTTTTATATATTTTTAAAAATTAAAATCATGAATAGAAAAATTCTTTAATCCTTTCCAAAACATTTTGGAAAAAGTTTTCTTTAGAATCTGTATCGATATTACTTCCTACTGTTTTTGCAAAAGGTCTTGATGCAATGTATCTTACTAAACTATAAGCTGTTCTATATTCTGGTCTTACTACACTAATTAGTCTGCCTGTTGCTATTTTTACTGGAATATTTAGCGTAATTTTTCCTGCTACATCGCTTTTATTAATTGTGGTTATTCCTTGTCCTGTTAAAATAACATTATTAATTCTAGATTTTATACCCTGCATTGTAATATCTTTATTTATTAAGGTAAATATTTCTTCAATTCTTGCTTCCATAATTTCTATTAATTGAGAACTTTTAATTACCTTTTTGCCATTATCATCTCTACAAGTAGTAAGTAATATTTCGTTGTCATTATCTATAAAGGACTTTAGGGCTAGTCCATATTGTTTTTTTAATTTTTCAGCTTCTTCCTCTGAAATGTTTAATACTAAAGCAATATCATTAGTAATATTATCTCCCCCTAGTGGGATGGTGTTAGTATATACAAAATTAGAACCTTCAAATACGCCAATATCTGTATTTCCTGCTCCAATATCTAATAACATTACATTATCGTTTAGTTCATTGGTATCTAGTACTAAGCTTCTTTGTGCAAGGGTTACTGGCACTAATCCGTCAATATCTAAATCTACTTTTCTAAAAATAGAAGCGATTTGCCTCATATATTCTTTGCCTGCTAAAATAACCTGTGCCTTTAATGTAAAACTTCCACTTAAGTTTCCAATAGGATCTGTTACTACTTTTCCATTTTCTAGAATAAATTGATTTTCCACAATATCAATTATTTGTCTTCCTTCTGGAACATCTATATCTTTTACTTGCATAATGCTAGAGGTAACATCTTTTGCAGAAATTCCTGCATATTTATCTTTAGCCTCTTTTAATACACTATTTTGCACAATAGTAACATATTTTCCCGGTATTGTTACATAGGCAGAATTGATTCTTAAATCTGATTCTGACTCTGCTTCTTTTATTAAATGATGAATAGAATTTGCAATTTCATTTTCATCGATAATTTTTCCTTTTTGAATTCCGTCTACACCTATGGCTAGCAGTACAAATGACTTCGATTTGATTAAAATTGTTAACCTCACCTATTACTAGGCTTACTTTTGAGGTACCAATGTCGATTCCTACAATTATATCTCCTATTGCCAAGACTCATTCCTCCATTTTTTGCTCGTCTTAAAAAGATTCTTTGTCATCTGTTTTCGGATGGTTTAAGAATATTACATTTTGAAAAAAAAGTCAATAGATTTGTAATAATTTTGTAATATTTTCGTAACAATTTTGAAACATAGCTTTAGAAAACTAGTATTTCTAAATTTTCTTTTTTATGTAATTTTTTTACACTTACTTTTTAATTTTTTTCTGGGACCTTTTCGCCTTTTTTAGACATATGGTTTGTCCATTTTTCTAAATAATAACGTCTAATAATGGCTAAATTATTAAACATTCTTCCTACAAATACTACAATTGCTGCTAAATAAATATCTACATTTAATTTTTGTCCTAAGAAAGTAAGTAAGATGGATAAAATAGCATTTCCAAAAAATCCTGTTACAAAAATTTTTAAATCAAAATTCTTTTTTAGTGTTGAAGCAATTCCTCCAAATACAGAATCTAATGCTGCAATAATAGCAATTGCTAAATATCCTGAATAAGTATATGGTACCATTGGTGCATAAATACCAATTACAGCTCCTATAATACATCCTACTACAATTGCAATAAATATCATAATTATTCCTCCACTTCTTTCATATATTTTATTTGTGTTTCCCCATTATATTTTGGGATTTGTATATTTTTCCCTGTTTCTAACTGTATTTGTACTCCACTAGCTTTATATTTATCAATAAAACCAGTATCTTTTAGACTTAATGTACTAGATAAATAAGTCTGATTTCCAATTGCTTTTACCACAAATGGGGATGTAATTCTACTTCCATCTATTAAAATAAGTCCTTCTTGTGGTTCTGAAATATAAGTAGAGCTAAGAACCCTTACCCCATTAATGGAAATAGCTTCTGCTCCTGCATAACGTAATTCATTAACTAAATACAGTAAATCATAAGCTTTGATAGGAGCCATATCTGAATCTGTAATATTTAAAGTAATTCCTTCTCCTACAACATCCGTTTTACCAAGTTTCATATTAGAATCTGCTAAATCTTTTTCTACTAATTCTGATGTTTCTTCATTCTTTTCTATTTTATCTTGATATTCTTGAATAGATTTTTGGTTTTCTTCTAACAATGCTTGTGTTTCTTCATATTTTCCTTTCCATTCAGAAATGGCAGCCCTTAATTCCGTTTCTCTCATATTTTCAATTGCTGTAATATCGGTTTCTTCAATTGTTTTAAATTGCATAAACATAACCGCAAAAAACACAATACATACTAATCCAATAATCACTGTCATGATAATTTGGTCTTTTTTCAAGTTTCTCTTCACCTCTACTCTTCATTTTTCATATATTTATAGTTAATAACACCATCATATTTTTCTACAGTTACTAAATCCATTTGCTTTGTGGTTACAATAACACCTGTTTGTTCCATCCAATATAGGTAACCTCCTACCATAGTAAGAGAACCATAAAGCATTCCTGGAGATCCAATGGCCTTAATGGTAAATGGCGAACTAATTCTTTGGCCATTAATTTTAATAACATTACCTTCACAACTTAAACTGCTTGTTTGCACAACACGTTGCCCGTTAATAGAAATAGCTTCTGCTCCTGCATTATTGAGACTATTAATAATTTGAAGTAAGTCATCATAGTGTACGATAAGTGAACTTAAGTCCAGTATTTCTTGTCCTTCTTGATTAATTCCTGTACTGTTATCTGATACTGTAATTTCGATTCCTGGACCTTGTACTTCTACTAAACCTAAAGCCATATTGTTTTGCGTAATTTGTTCTTGTTTGGCACTAGAAGTAGTATCATTTTGTGTAGCTTGTTTTCTAATTTCTTCTAGTTGTTTTGTCGAATCTGAAAGCTCACTATAGGCATTATCATATTTTTCTTTCCATCTTAACACTTCATCTCTTAGCTCATCTTCTGCTAAAGATTGCGAAACAGTTGAGTTACCACTTTGCGTTGTTTTTAGCTGAACACAAATGGCTAATGTTAAAATAAAACACATAATTCCTAAGGTAATAGCTACTTGTTTTTTATTCATTTACCTCTTCCTTTCTTTTTCTCTTTATACTTTTCTTCTAAAAATAGCTCCTTTATTGTTTAAGTCTGTATTGACTAGAATTTCTCCTTCCACATTCTTATTTTCCTCTAAAATACTAATAACATATAACATTTTTGTGCTTAAATTTGAAGTATCCCCTAGGTGTACTGTTTTTTTCTCTTTTTTCAATTCTAACACATAATCTTGCTTATTTTCTACATTAATTTCAGTAATTAAATCTTTTATTCCATTACTTTCTGCCGATTTCATAATTTGTAGTACTTGGTCTAATCTTTGTAAGTCTTCTGCTACTAAACGATTTCCTGGTATAATATCTTCTTCTTTTGTTTGAAAACCTGTAATAATTGGTAATTCTAATGCATTTTGAGCTACTTCTAATAAATAGCCTTGATTATTCATATAAACATAAGCATTACCAAGGGTAAGCATAAAAGTAGGAGTTCTTTCTGTTATTTCTATTACAATTTCGTTTGGTAATTTTCTGCTTATATTTACAGTATCTACATAAGCATTTTGTTTTATTTTTTCTTGTGTTTTAGTAGTTTGAACTTGAAAAGTATTTTCTTCTAATTGTATTCCGGATAAGCTAATTAATTCTTCCTCTGTTAGTTTACTATTTCCTGTAACTGTAATAGTTTTAATATTAAATAATGGAGACAACAAAAAATAAATACCTCCGCCTATTAAAATAGCACATAGGCTTGTCCATTTTACAATACGAAAAACAATTCTTCTTTTTCTTGCCGCTTTTTCTTGTTGCTTTACATTTTTTGTATTTTTCGCTGTTGTTACTTTCTTCTTGCTTTTTGTCCTTTGTTTAGTTGTGTTTTTCTTTTTGATTTGCTCGTCTTCAATTCCTAATTTTAACTCAAATTCGTCTTCTTCTCTATTTTTTTGAGAGCTTCTCTTCTTGGTAGTAGTAAGATTTTTAGTATTTTTTTTCTTTGGTACTTTTTTGTTAGCTTCTTTCTTTTTGGTAGTGTTCTTTTTAGGTGATTCTTTTTCTTTCTGAATTTGTTTTTTTTGCTTTTTAGAAATTTTTGGTTCTGGTAAAGTTTTAATACCAATAATAATCTCATGGTCTAAATCCAAAGTAGACTCTTCTTTGGTATTTTTCTTTCTATTCTTTTCCTTTGCTTTATTCGCCATTCTTACTACTCACCTTCTTTTATTTGAATTTTAGCTCCCAATTTATTTAATTTCTCATCTAATTTTTCATATCCTCTTAAGATATATTCTATATTTGTTACTATTGTAGTTCCTTTTGCAGCCAAACCTGCTAATACTAAACAAGCTCCTCCTCTTAGGTCTGTACTTTTTACTTTAGCACCAGATAGTTTTCTAACCCCTTTAATAACTGCTGTTTTTCCTTCTACTGCCACCTTTGCTCCCATTTTTTTTAGTTCTGCTATATAGCGATATCTATTTTCAAAAATATTTTCTACAATCATAGAAGTTCCTTTTGCTATTGTTAGAGTGCTTGCAAAAATAGATTGCATATCTGTTGGAAAACCTGGATATGGCATTGTTTTAATATCTACTGATTTTAGTCTTTTAGGTGCAGATAATTGTATTTTCCCGTTTTTGCATTTTAATATGGCAACCCGCTTCTTCTAGCTTATTTAAAATTGGAGTAATATGTTCTGGGGTTTTATACTGCAAACAGATATTGCCTCCTGTAATAGCTCCTGCACAAAGAAGTGTACCTGCTTCAATTCTATCTTCCATTACGGTATAGCTAATATCTTTTAATTTTTCTACTCCCGTAATTTTAATAACATTGGTGCCTGCACCTTCTATTTTAGCTCCCATTTTATTTAAGCATTTTGCTAAATCTACAATTTCTGGTTCCATTGCAGCATTTGTAATTTGTGTTACACCTTCTGCATAAATGGATGCTAAAATAATATTTTCGGTTGCACCTACACTTGGAAAATCTAAATCAATATTTGCCCCTATTATTTTATCACACTTGCAGGTAATAAATCCAGAGTTTTCTATAATATTTATTCCTAATTTTTTAAAACTGCTTAAATGTAGGTCTATTGGCCTTGCTCCAATATCACAACCTCCTGGATAAGAAAATGTAGCCTCTTTAAATCTTCCTAATATTGCTCCTGCTAAAATAACAGTAGAGCGCATTTGGTTCATTAAATGCTCTGGAATATCTCTTTTGGTGATGTTTTTACTATTGATTTCTACTTTTCCATGATGTTTTTTTATTTTGCAACCTAGATATTTTAAAATTTCTAATGTAATTTGTGTATCATGAATATTAGGAATATTATATAATTTGGTAATACCTGGATGTAAAATACTTGTTGCAATAATTGGTAAGGAGGCATTTTTGGAACCAGATACTTTTACTTCTCCTTCTAGTTTTCTACCTCCTTCTATTATGTAACTTGTCATTTTTTTATTCACCCTTTCTATTTTTATTTTTGCTATATATTATGTTTCGTTTCCATAAAAGGTGAATGTGGAGATTAATATAAAAAGTCCTAAAATTTCATTATATTTTGAAATTTTAGGACTTTTTTTAAAGTAATAAGTACTTCTTATGATTTGCCAAAACTACTCTTTACCAGAATTTAACTTTCGTATTTCTTTAGCATTTTTATCAGATATAACTTTCTTACCTGTTTCCTTCTCTAGTTGCTCTTTTGCAATTTTGGCAATATTTCCTCCTTTTTTAACTGAATCTTCTGCCTCTTTAAATCCTTTACGATTTTTACTTTTTGATATTTCAGTAGAAGATGTTTCTGCAAGCATATTTAAGACAAGTTCCATATTAGTCATATTATCTCGTAAATTTTCTTTTTTTAAACCTTTTATATTTTTATACTCTTTAACAGAATAACCACTCCAAGCTTGTGTTAAAATATTTGTTAATATTGCAAGATCCTTACTTGCACTTATTCCTTTTTCTTTTAATTCGTCCGTAAATTCTTTTCTTATATCAATAGTTTTTAATCTTTGATTTATCCACTCTTCTGAATATCCTTTTTTTCTGTATATATCTAATGCTCTATTTATTGCTATTTCTGGATCATATACTTCATCTATTCTTTCTTTTCCAACTTGTGCTAACCATAATTTAAACGGCTCTGCTTTTTTAGATGGTATTGATTGGATTAATCTTAAAACCTGCTCTGTATTCATTACATCGGTATCTCTTAATTTTCCATCATATGCTCTCATTTTTAACTGGTTAGTATTACTAACCAGTTCGCTACCTTCTTCATTTAACTTATTTTTTAGCCATTTCCAATAGTTTCTTGATTTTTGATAATCATTATCTGTTAATACTGCTATCACATCTACAACAGAAAAATACCATTTTTCTTGTTCATTATCCCATTTTGCTCTAATTTTTTTATCTTCAAATATTTTCAATTCATTATCTTGTTCCATTATTACCACTTTTCTTTCAAATGTCCGTTTTTTTTCGGACATTTGAATTTTTTTATTTTATATACTTATATCATATTCCTTATCATTTTTTAATATTTTGCAAAAGTTTATCCTTGTTTTTTATTTGTATATATCTAGATTATAATGGTCTATATTTCTTTTAACTTGTCTATTTCCTTCATTTTGAATTAATAAGAATTTCTTATTAGTTGAACTATTTTCTAATTCTCCATCTTTATAAATATTTTTTATGTGCATTGAATTATTTTCTTGGGTCATTTTATAAATTTCGGCAATTTGTTTTTGAGTTGACCATACATCTTCATCACTAAATTTTACTGAAACTTTTGTAACACCATCTTCATCTTGATAAATTATTATATTATTTATCATTTAAGCTTCTTTTTATCATTTTCTTTTAATTCTTTTTCTTTTTCAATTTCTCTTGCACTTTTACTTGGTGTTGGTAAATCCTCTGGCATAGTACCACCAATTCTTTTTATAGTCTGTCTAACAGCTTGTCCAACATTATGATGAGTAATACATGCGTCATCTTCATTATTTATATTCTTATTTTTCAAGACCTCATCTGTTTGTGTAATTCTAAATAAATTGGCTGCTAGTTCTGTACTGCTCATATAATCTAATATGTCTTCTTTTTCTGATATTCCTTTTCTGTTTGCAATATCTTTGGCTGTTTCTCCGTTATATAGTCCTCTATATCCATAATTATTAAATTTTCCATAATTTTTTACACCTGCTAATTTTGCTGTATTGAATAAATATTTATTTTTATCTTTTACATTTCTTCTAGTATATAATCTTTTCTCGTCTTCACTTAATTGTTCATATTCTTTTCTTGTTATTTCTTGTTTTCTTGTTTGTACTGCAAAATAAGTTTGTGCTAATGCTATTGCTTTTTTTCTACTGTCTCCATTTTGTGCAATTAAATAGCATGCATATCTAGTTAGTTTGAGATCGTCAATTCTCTTATCTGCAACTCCTGCTTTTACCATTTTGCTGGTGTCGGCAAAATGGTCTATTATATTGATATTACTGTTTTTGCAGGATTCTTTTGCCTTTTCAATTACTTTTACAAAATTTCCCCATTTGCTATATCCCAACACTTGCATTAACTCTCTAGCATACCAAAATTCTACTCCATTTTCATCTATGTGTTTAATACTTTCAAAATTTTCTTCTGTAATATTAATTAAGGTTTTTTCGTCCATATTGAACTACTCCTTTCTTTTTTATCAGAAATCTTTTTAACTTTTTTGTCTTCTATATATTCATAATCTAATTTATTTGTTTTAGTTACAACAGATTCTCCAAGATTTTTTTCAATATCTTCTCTGGCAACTTTTGCAGCATGTCCTCCCATTTTAGCAACTTTAATATTTTCCTCTAATCCATTTGGTTTTTGTTTAGTTGCTAATCTCTTAGTGGCTTCTTCTGATAAATCTGTTAATATTAGTTCTATATTGTCCATATTATCTCTTAAATTTTCTTTTCTTAATCCTTTATATTGTTTATATTCTTTTGCTGTCATTCCAGACCATTCTTTATATATTTCATTTGTCAAAATTGCATATTCAATATTACTTTCAATTCCATTTTCTTGCCATACATCAGTTAATTTTTTTCGTTCTTGAATGGATTTCATTCTTTTAGCAATCCATTCTTCATCATATCCTTTTGTTCGGTATAAATCGATAGCTCTTTGTAATGCTATTGATGGATCAAAAGTTTCATCAATTCTTTCTTTTCCTAGATGTGCTAACCATTGTTTTATTGGTTCAGCATTTTTTGAAGGGATTGATTCTATTATACGAAACATTCCTTTAATATCACATACATCTGTCATACGATATTTTCCATCTTGTGATTTTAATTTCAACTGTCCGATTTTTTCGGACACTTCAAATCCATCTTTTATTAAATTCTTTTTCAAATCACTCCAATATTTTCTTGGTCTATTGCTTCCTGATATTACACGAACAATATCTATTATACTGATATAATATTTTTCTTCATCTTTATCCCATACAGTTCTTATTGTTTCATTATTAAATAATTTATTTATTAATTGCATTTTATTTTCGTCCATTATAGCACCTCACAAAATATTTTCTATGGTAAAATTTTACCATATCTATCAATGCAAGTCAATAATTTTACGAAAATTTGTTCTTTTTTGTGTTTTGTAAAGTATTCCTCTACTTTTTATTTATCAAGAATAAAAATCAAAAAGTAAAATGACCAAATATATTATAGTATATGAAAAAAACTTGCAGAAAAATTGATACCTTAAATAGTAGAAAAGAAAAGTTAAAAAATTCAATTTTAAAAGCATTTCAAAGAAAATATAAAAGAATGTATAGATCAAATTATAATCATATTTAAAAATTTTTTGAGAAGAAATTTAAAGAATTTCCTAAAAGACTGATAAAATAAAAAAAATAATTATATAGATGAACAAAAATAGTTCAGTTGCAGAAATTAACTAATAATAAGAAGAGAGTATCCTAAAATAAGACCCCTCTTGTATTTATTTTATATGAAAAATAGTTTTTATTTTATTTATAAATTTCTTAAATATTGATTCTTTATATTCAGTTATAGCAACTTCGTTACCTACAATTTTTACTTGATTTCGTTTTCTAAATAGATTATCCGAATCATATTTTTCTCTCAATTCTTTTTGGTAGTTTTTTTCATTTTGATTTAGTAAACTTAGGTAGGCTAATTTTTGTTCAGAATTACACCAATAGTGTATATATAAAGTTGCTAAAATATCTTTCGTCTTTTCTTTTAAATTCATTTCATTTAATTTTTTTGAATGATCCAAATCAAATATATAAGTCTTAGACCTATTATTTTCTAAAAAATGCATAAGCTTTTTAGGAATTTTATCGATATATACATTGTCCATATGTTTTAGTATATCTAATGTTTCTGTAATAGCTTCACTAAAGTCAGTACTTACCATCGCTTTCTCCTTTCCTTAGCATTAATCATCCATTGTATGTTCATCTTCCTGTTGTTTTTCTTGCATTTGCAATGAAATTTCTGATATAACCTTATTTATATTTTCTGGTATTCTATCTGATACTATTCCTGCTATTTCTGATATTTCGTGAGTGCCTGCTTTTTCTCTTTTTTGCTCAATACTAGGAAATAATTTCATTTGCTTTAACAAACCTATCATATTTTTATATGGTAAACCTTTTATTTGTTCTGTCATATTTTCAAATATTTCTGATAGCTCTGTTTCACTTTCATTCCACACTCTTGCTTTTGAAAAGTCTTGTATTGGTACAAAAACAGCTTCATTGGAATATTCATCTTGCATAAATTGTTGCTCTTCTTCATTCCATCTTCCGGCTAAAACTTTTCTTATAAGTAGTCCTTTTTCACGAATTTTTCCTTTTTTTCCTTCACTTTCTTCTACTGCATCTTCTATGCTTAAAGAAGATATTTCTTCAGTATCTTTTCCATCATAATATAAATTAAGTTTTGCATAATCTCCTACTTCTATATTAGCTAATATATCGTGTTCTAATCTTTTTACAGCTTCCGGAAATATTTGAGTATAATCATTATAACTAAAATTTTCTATTAGTCCAATTTGTCCTTCGCCTGAAAATCTATCATAAAACTGTGTAATTCTTTGACCATAAAATCCATTTAATTGTGAAAGATGACTGGCATAAAATCGAGCAAATTCTTTACTAGACAAGCAGCCTGGATATAGTTGCTCTAATTTATCAAAATACATATTCCATGCATCGTTTTCAGCTTTTTTACTCATTTCACTTGATTTTTGTAATGTTTTCCAAGAATCAAATGGATACTCTGGAATATTATTCTCATTATAATAATTATTACCTTTTTCTATGCCTTCATTAATTTTTCTATGAACCTCACGATAAAGAGCTTGAATATCTTCTATTTTATATTGCATCATATCATACCTCCAAAATATTTATTTACTAAATAAATATTACAATACTCTCAATAATATTGTCAATACTTTTGATATTTTTTTCAGTTAACTATAATATTTCCATTAGAGATGCTTTAGTGTTTTATTCTATACTACAAGCTTTTTTCAATTTTTTCATTTGTTCTTTTGCCACCCTATAACCTTCTTCATAGCAAGCATCTAATTTTTTAGTGTTAAATACACTAGAGGAAGTTAAATGGATATCAAAGGTAAAATCGCTATGGCGTATTTTAGAATTGTCCCTATCTTCGAATCCAATATCCACACAGCGAAATAGTACATCTAAAGCATGCCTTGGATTTTCGTTTTCTTTTGGTGGAAATTTTACTGTAATAATTTTATCTACTCCTAGCAAAGGAAGTTCTTCTGTAGGTACATTATTTAAAACACCACCATCTACAAATTTATAATTTTCATATTCTAAAGGTGCAAATACACCAGGATAACTACAGCTTGCTCTTACTGCTTTTCCAATTTCTATTTTATTAATATAGGTACTATTTTCTTCATTTTGTTTGGCAATGTATTCTCCTTCTTTTCCTTCTACTTTTGCTAAGTATTGTGTTTCATCTAATTTTCGGTTTGTAAATACAATTTTCTTTTTTGTTTTAATATCTACTGTTGGAATAGCAATTGGCATTTTAATATCTGTTATATATTGTATATTTTTTAATCTGGCACATTCTTGAATTGCTTCTTCTATACTCTCTCCTGATAAAATACCTTTTCCTAAAATGCTTCTTGTTGTTTTAATATTAGACATTAGATATTTCGGGTCTGCTTTTAATAGTGTTTTTGCAAAATAACGAAATAGTTCCAACATTTCATCCGGTGTATAGCCCATGGCATAAAGACTTGCTACTGCACTACCAATACTGGTTCCTGCTACTGCAGCAATAGTAATATTTTCTTCTTCCAATGCTTTTAATACTCCTATGTGGGCTGCTCCTTTTACACCCCCACCTGCTAAGGCAATTCCTATTTTCATATTTTTATTCCTTTCGCTTTTTATTCTTACTAGTTATATACTGTTTTTCTATATATCTATTATATCTTACTATTTTAAAATTAGTCTCTCTTATCTAAAGGAAATTTATCGAATGACTAATTTATCAAACTTACTATTAATATAAGTTTCTAGCTTTTTCATAAACTCTTCTGGCTGAATTTCACTTTTTGCCACCATGTCTAAGCCTTTTTCCCAACTAGCTGTTAGTTTTGGGTTTAACATATCGGGCATGCATTGGTAAACAACATCATAGATTTTTTCTCCTTTTAAAGTAGGAGTAATAATTTGTGTTTTATTATTAATAGCTATATACCCTATTCGCTCTAGCTTTTTCATAATTTCTGCTCTAGTAGCACTTGTGCCAATGCCTGCCCCTTTTATTTGCTCCCTTAATTCTTCTTCTTCAATTAATTTTCCTGCATTTTCCATGGCTAATATCATGGATCCGGAGTTGTACCTAGAAGGTGGGGAAGTTTCTGATGTTTTTGTTTCATAATTTAATACTGTTATTTCTTCTCCCTTTTTTAGCCTTTTAAAAACTTCTAGATTATTTTTGCTTTCTTCTTGTTCTTCTTTTTGAGAATTATTTTCTTGCTCTTGTTTTAATGTTTCTACATTTAGTTCTGAATTGTTGCCTTCATTTTGCTCTAATGTTTTTGTTTCTTGTTGTTTGTTTTGCATTCTTTCCTGTGCTTTTTCATCACTTTTCGCAATTTCTAAATACCCTAATTTTTCGCATACTTTTCCACTGGCAGAAAATTGCTCTTTTGCTAGTTCATTTACATTTTGTTCTTTATCTTCTACAAAATTAGATATATTTGGTTCTTTCGCTTCTGCCAAATTAGATACTTTTTGTTTTTCGTGTTCTACTTCAATGGTTATCGAAATTTTACTATATTCAGCAGGAGGATAAAAAATACTTAAAAATCTCTTTACAATTACTTTATACATTTGTTTTTGTAATTCTGGTAATTGGTTATAATTTTCAAAACCTTGTCCTGTTGGAATAATGGCATAGTGATCTGTAATTTTACTATCATTTACATATTTAGTTTTGATTAAATTGGTAGAATATTTTTCTTCTGCCATTTTTCTTAAATATCCTTGAATTTCTTCATCTTGAAAGCCTTTGGCAAGTCCATTTAAATTTTTCGAAATTACTTTTGCCACTGCAGTAGATAAAACTCTAGCATCTGTTCTTGGATAAGTTACTAATTTTTTTTCATATAAATTTTGAATAATTTCCAAAGTTTCATCTGGTTTTATTTTAAAACGTTTGGTAGCTTCGTTTTGAATTTCTGCTAAATTGAATAACAATGGTGCATTTTCTTTTGTTTTGGATTTTTTTACTTCTGTAATTCTTGCCTTTTTATCTTTTAAAGAAAGAATAAATTGTTTGGCATCCTCTTCTTTACGAAATCCAGATTCATTGTATAATTTTGGAGATTCCCATAAGCTAGATTGTTCTGTTACTTTCCATTCTGCTGTAAAAGAGCTGTTTTCCTCTCCAAAAGTTCCTATTATTTTGTAATATGGCGTTTTTACAAAATTGCGGATTTCTCTTTCTCTTTGTACTACCATACCAAGTACACAGGTCATAACTCTTCCGAACAGATATAGAAATTTTTTCTTCTCCTATTTCTTTAGCCATACGTCTACCATAAATAATAGAAAGCAATCTTGAAAAATTAATTCCAATTAAATAGTCTTCTTTTGCTCTTAAATACGCCGAATCACATAAAGAGTCATATTCTGATAAATCTTTTGCTTGTTCAATTCCTCGTTTTATTTCTTCTTCTGTTTGTGAATCAATCCATACTCTTTTCCTTGTTTTTTCCTTTAATCCTATTTGATTTTCTACTAAACGGTAAATGTATTCTCCTTCACGTCCAGAGTCTGTTGCAACATAAATACAGCTTACATCTTCTCTTAGAAGTAAGCTTTTTACTACATTAAATTGTTTTTCCACTGCTGGTATTACTTCGTATTTGTATTCTTTTGGCATAAAAGGTAATGTATCTAATCTCCAAAATTTTAGATTCTCATCATATTTTTCTGGATAGCTCATAGTTACCAAGTGACCTACACACCAAGTAATAACCCAATTTTCATCTTCAATATATCCGTTTTTCCTATTGCCATTACATTTTAGTACCTTTGCAAATTCCATAGCAACAGAAGGTTTTTCTGTAATTAGTAAATTTTTTGCCATTTTTTTCTTTCCTTATTTATTCATATAATACAACATCCATTTCTGAGGTAAAGTTTTGATTTCCATAGGCAAAGATAATGTAAAGTTCCCCATTTGGTCCTAAAAAATAAGTAGAAGCATTTGCTATTTGATACATGCTATTGCTTAAATCTCTATTATAAACTGTGTAACCAGATTGTACTAGAATTTGCGCTTCTTCTTGTGCTTTTCCTACTACTTCTTGTATTTTATTTTGGCAATCACTTTGTACTATATTTTTTTGAGCTAACATATCTGCAAGTTCCACTTTTTCTGCTGTAAACAAGTTATAGTTATAGGTTTGTACTATTACTCTTTGTGGATTATTTCCTTCTTTTAAAGTCGATCTAATTGCCAAAGATAAAATATCTCCATTAACATATGCGGTAAAGTCTACACTATAAATTGTTTTATTTGCATTTTGGTTACTTAAAATTTCAGAAGCTTTATTTGCAAAAACAGTTTGTGTAATATTATTAAAACTAGTTGGTACATCTCCTTTAATATTCATTACAGGTAAATGAATATGTAATTCATAGTTTTCCGTTTGTTCTTCAATATCATAAGCAGAATATACAATTTCCTTTGTTTCGTCTAGTTTTTGTACATTACTTGCATCATAACCTTCTACATGAACCTCATTAGTAAAAAGACTACTTAGTTGAGTCTTAATTTCCTCTTGTGTTTTTTCGTGTACCTCTTCTCCTGGTTCTTGATTAAAGCCTGGCATAATAACATTATTTTTATCGGCATCACTTACAAAAAACTGTGCATAAATTCCTGCAATAACCGCTAGTACACAAAATGCACCAATTAAAATATAAATAATTTTTGGATTATTTTTCATTACTTGTTTCTCCTTAATTTTCTGTTTTATATAAATATCTTTTTACTATATAATAGGGTTAAAATTTTTGCTTAACTTTAAGTTTCATTTTTCTATTTAATACAATTGTACCTCTTTTAAGGCAAAAATACTAGTAGTTTATTAAAAAATTCAATGAAATTTTTTGTAAAGTAAAGAAGCTGTCCTAAAATTAAAATATATTACTAAAACATTAGAATTATCTTTTTCAATTTTTAAAGCCTTTTCCCTTTGGGACATCTGTAACTCGGCGAATCGCCTCGAACAGCTGTCACAATGGTCGCCCACGCAAGGCATAAAAATTTCAAAAGATAATTCTAATGTTTTTATTCAATAAATGTATTTTGATTTTAGGATAGCTTCTTTGCTAATTTTTTAGTTATATTGATTTTGGTGTTACACTGGAAGTTCCGCAACCACTGAACATTTCATCTATGTTTGTTCCTTCCTTAATTACCCATTTTGGTCCTACATAAATAGTAGCTAATTTAGTAGAGCTCTTAAACATAGCCTTCATGTTTGTTACAGAATTTGTATCAAAACTACTTAAGTCTAAACTAGTAAGTTCAAAACAGCTTGAAAACATAAGTGACATATTTGTTACTCTATTGGTGTCAAAATTGCTTACATCTAAGTCAACAAGTCCTTGACAACCTGAAAACATTTGCGTCATATCTGTTACTTGGCTAGTATCAAAGTTACTTACATCTAGATTTGTTAATTTATAACAGCAATAAAACATAGCATTCATATCAGTTACTTGACTAGTATCAAATTTACTTACATTTAAACTAGTTAAATTTTCACATAAAGCAAACATTTCCCCCATGGTAGTTACTTTGCTAGTATTAAATCCACTTACATCTAAATTTGTAAGGTTTTTGCAAAGATAAAATGTATGATACATATTTGTTACATTTTGTGTGTTGAAATTTTCTATTCCTTTAATTTCTGTTAATGTCAAATAAGAAAACATATAATACATATTCGTATTTTTGCTAGTATCAAAATTACTTACATCCAAGGTAGTTAATGATTTACAATTGTTAAACATGGCTCTCATATTTGTTACATTACTTGTGTCAAAGTTAGAGACATCTAATTCTTTTACATTTATGCAACCTGAAAACATACTTTCCATATTGGTAACATTTCGTGTATCAAAATTGCTTACATCTAAGTCTGTTAAATTTTCACATTGTTCAAACATTCTACTCATATTTGTTACATATTTAGTATTTAAATGATTTATTCCTTCTATTTGCGTAATTTGTTTACAGGTTGCAAACCATACAAATGTTGAAGTTGGTTTAATTTCATCTAGGAAATTTACCTTAAAAATATTATTTCTGTCTTCAAACCATGGAGTGTTAGTAACAAGTACTCCATCAATCCATTTTGGTTCATATTCTTTTCCTGCTATATTTCCATATTCTTTTACTAGTGTTTTTCCTTCTATTTTTTCATTTTTATTACTAAATGCTAATGTTCCATCATCATATAAAAATACATAAATATCTTTACTTTTATCTCTTAATTCATCATTTAGTTCATCAAGTAAACTGTTTAAACTTTCTTGTTCATTGATTATTGCATTCTCCCATGTGTTTTTTGCTTCTTGAGCAATTCTTATAATTCCATTTTCTCCCAATAACATATTAATGGTAATTCCTGCAAGAATGAGTAACACCACAATAGTTACTACTAGTGCAACGAGAGTAATTCCTTTTTGATTTAATTTTTTAATTATTGAATCATTTTCTCCATTCTTTTTCATCTGTTTATCTTCTCCTTTACCACTTTGTGTTTCATTTTAAAATGCATTCATGTTTCTTTACTTATTTTATCCTTTTCTTTTTCTTAGTGTGTATTCTCCATACACATTCTAACATAAAAATTATTATAAAATCAATAAGTAGTTATTATTTATTATCTACAATTTTCAATTTTTTATAAAAGAAATTAAATTGATTTACTAATTGGAGGATAGTATGAAAAAATTTAACGATAAGCGTAATATTATTGGTAAAATTGTAAAAGAAAATAGAGAAAAAATGCATTATTCTAAAACTCAATTATCTCAAAAATTAGAATTGTTAGGAGTAGAATTAGATAGATTTGAATTATATAAAATAGAAACGGGTAAAACCAGTGTTAAAGATTTTGAGTTAATTGCTTTATGTATGGTTTTAAAAATTGATTTTAATGATTTAAAAGAAGAAATGGAAAATGATATACAAAATTATGCTTAAAAAGTTATAGCCAATTTTACTTTTATTTTAGTAATACTTTGCTATAACTTTTATTATTTTATTTTTCCATCTTACTTTTTATAGCTATCTCTTATATTTTCATCCTCATAAATTTTTTCTTTTTTAACTTCTTAATTCTTCCTTAAGGTGCTTGAAAATAAGAGTAATTTCATTGACTTATCCTCACTTTTGTTGTATGATATTATTGTATTAAAATCTTATTAAGTTTTAATTTTAGTATTGTAAAATTAAAAACTTTATAAAAAATTTCAAAATTAAGAATAGAAATGGAGTTTTAATAACATGTTATGTTCAATATGTAATAAAAACACAGCTGTTGTGTTTGTTAATAAAAAAGGAGAAGATGGGCAAACTAAATTAGAAGGCTATTGCTATGAATGTGCTCAAAAGCAGGGGATTAACCCTATGCAATCTTTAATGAAACAAGCTAATCTTACTGAAAAAGATTTAAATGATATGACAAAACAAATTGAAGGTATGCTTAATAATATGGCTGAAAACATGGATATGGATGCTTTGGCTGAACAAATGAATGAAGCAAATGCAGGTAGCGAGGAAGAGGAAGATAACGAAAGTTCCGAAAAAAATCCTATGGGAATTCAATTTAGTGCCATTCCTTTAGGTTCTATTTTTTCTAATATGTTTGGAGGAAATTCGGAAAATACTTCAGATTCTAATACAGACAATTCCACTTCTTCTGAAAAAAAGAAAGTAAAAGTAGAAAAGAAAAAAGATAAACGCAAAAAAGCATTGGAAACTTATGGTACAAACCTTACTCAAAAAGCACAAAATAATCAATTAGATATGGTAATTGGTAGAGATAAAGAAATTCAAAGAATGATTCAAATTTTGAATCGTCGTAGTAAAAATAATCCATGTTTAATTGGAGAACCTGGTGTTGGTAAAACTGCCATAGCACAAGGTTTAGCTATTAAAATCGCCAATGGTAAGGTACCTGCTAAATTGTTAAATAAAGAAGTATATTTATTAGATATGACAGCAGTTGTAGCTGGAACCCAATTTAGAGGTCAATTTGAAGCTCGTATGAAGTCTATTATTGATGAATGTAGAAATCTTGGAAATATTATTCTAGTAATTGATGAAATTCACAATATTATTGGTGCTGGTGATGCAGAACATTCTATGAATGCAGCCAATATTTTAAAACCTTCTTTGTCAAATGGAGAAGTACAATTAATTGGTACTACTACTTTAAAAGAATATCGTAAATATATTGAAAAAGATACAGCTTTAGAACGTAGATTTCAACCAGTTATGGTAGAAGAGCCTTCTGTTACAGATTCTATTAATATCTTAGAGGGAATTAAAAAATATTATGAAGACTATCATAAAGTAAAAATTTCTACAGATGTTATTAGGCAAGCTGTTATTATGTCTGAAAAATACATTCATGATAGATTTTTACCAGATAAAGCAATTGATATTTTAGATGAAGCTTGTTCTCGAATTAATTTAAATAATAAAGAACTTTATCAATTAGAAGTATTAAAAAATGAGTTAAAAGCAGTACAAGAAGAAAAAGAAGAAGCAGCTCTTGCTGATTCTACAGAAGATTATAAAAAAGCGGCTGAACTAAAAGCCAAAGAATGTAGTCTAACAGAGCAAATTGATGCTTTAAATGCAAAAATGCAGTTAAAAAATTTAACTGTACAAGATATTGCAGAAGTAATTGAAAGTTGGACAAAAATTCCTGTTAAAAAAATTACAGAAGCAGAAACTCAAAAATTACTAAATTTAGAAACAAACCTTCATAAAAGAGTAATTGGTCAAAATGCTGCAGTAGAAGCAGTAGCAAGAGCTATTCGCCGTAATCGTGCAGGATTAAAAAGCACCAAAAGACCACCATCCTTTATTTTTGTTGGACCTACTGGTGTTGGTAAAACAGAACTTGCCAAAGCACTTTGTTATGAAATGTTTGGAAATGAAAATTCCATTATTCGTGTAGATATGTCTGAATATATGGAAAGTCATTCTACTTCTAAATTAATCGGTTCACCTCCTGGTTATGTTGGTTATGATGATGCTGGACAATTAACTGAAAAAGTAAAACGTAATCCATATTCTATTGTGTTATTAGATGAAATTGAAAAAGCACATCCTGATGTTTTTAATATTTTGTTACAAGTATTAGATGATGGACGTTTAACAGATAGCCAAGGAAATACCATTAATTTTGAAAATACCATTATGATTATGACTTCTAATGCAGGCTCTAACCAAAATACCAATTCCATTGGATTTGGTGGTTCTAGAATGAATCAAGATAAAGTAATGGATAGCTTAAAAGAAACTTTTAGACCTGAGTTTTTAAATAGAGTAGATGAAATTGTTATTTTTGAACAATTAAATCATGATGAATTATTACAAATTGTAGATTTAATGTTAGAAGACACAAAAAAAGCTTTAGCAGATAAAGACATTACTATGGAATTATCAGAAGATGCTAAAAAATTCTTACTAGATAAAGGAACTGATATTAAATACGGTGCAAGACCTTTAAGAAGAGCAATACAAAGATATTTAGAAGATGCTCTTTCTGATATGATTTTAAGAGGAGAATTGCAAAATGGTCAAAAAGTAATGGTAACCACTAATGAAGAAAAATTATTATTTACCGTAATCAATGAACCTTCTAACTAGTATCAAGTTTAAGGTAATTTTACGAATTTATCTAGAATAATATTTTTGAAAATAAAATGTAGAAAAATAAGGAGATATTGATATGGCAAAGCATATACCTAATATTTTAACTGTATTAAGATTTTTATTAATTCCTTTTATTGTGTATTATACTATTGTGGACCAGTACCTATTGGCTTTCATCTTTTTAACAATTTCAGGCTTAACTGATGTGTTAGATGGTTTTATTGCAAGAAAATTTAATTTTATTACCAATTTTGGAAAACTTATTGATCCATTAGCGGACAAAACAACGCAAATTGCAGTTTTACTAACACTTGCTTTTAAAGATATTATTCCATTTTGGATTATTATTGTAGTTGCTATTAAGGAAGCTACTATGATAGCTGGAGCTTCTTTCCTATACGGCAAAGAGTTGGTAGTTTCTAGTAAATGGTTTGGGAAGTTAGCCACTGTACTATTTTATATAGCAATTGTATGTTCTTTTGGAATTAAATATTGGAATACCATAGCTGCAGATCCAACAAATTCTGTGGCACCATTACCTCAATTTGATTTGTGGGTATATTACTTAGCTTTAGCTGCTACTATCTTTTCTCTTGTTATGTACTATGTTACATTCTACAAACAAGGATATTTGAAAAAAGAAAATTTGAAAATTGATAATGGGCAAAAATAAATAAGACTATCCTAAAATCTTATCACATATCACAAAAGTATTAGAACTGTCTTTTTCGATTTTTAAAACCTTTCCCCTTTTGGACAGCTGTAACTCGGAATAAAATTCCTCGAACAGCTGTCACAATGGTCACCCACGCAAGGCTTAAAAATCTCAAAAGACAGTTCTAATACTTTTTATTAAATAAATTTTGATTCATTTTAGAATAGTCTTATTTATTTTTTATTCTATTCATAATCTTCTAATATAGATCTAAGATTTGTTGTTCCTGTTACTTTAATACCTTCTTTTATTCTTGCTAAATCCGTTTCTGGCAAGTACATAGTTACTATTTCTGTATCTTCTTTCCATGTTTCTTTGCCATTTTCATCTAAGGTGTAAATTGCAAGTACTCCATTGTGTTCACGAACTACATAATGTTCATTACAGTATCCATCCAGTTCTTGATATAGGACCACTTCACTGCTAGAAAAATTTTCTATTTGCCAATCTGGATATTGCTTTTGTATTTGTTCTTGTGTTAAGTTGATATCTTCTTCTGAAATTTCCATTGTTTCTTTTTGAATATGGTCACAACCTTTAAAATATTGTTTTTTAATAATGGTTGCATTTGGAGAAGTTTTTTCTTCTGTAACAGATGTTGCTATTACATTATTTATTTGTGTTTCTTCTTTTTGTTGTTTTGCTAACTGTTTATCATCTAGCATATTACTATCCTGTGTTTGATTTATTTTAAACACATAAATGCCAACTATTATTCCTACAATTAATAAAAGAAGTGCTATAATGGCTATCATCCAACCTTTTCTCATACTAACTTAATTCCTTTCTATTTTTTATGTATATCGTTAGTATGAGAATTTTTGGTAATTTTTATTCATAGATTTTCTATTTTTACAATTTTAAATAATGATATGCACAAGCACGAATAAGTCTATTAGTAATGGCAAGCCCCAAACCTTCTTCTCCTACTCCTTCTATTAATACAAGGTCAACTTTTTCTTTATCCACTTTTCTTAACAAGGTAAATATATTTTGAGCTACTTCATCTAAATTGTTACCCATGTTCCATTTCTTTTTAGCTACTATATTTGATAGATGTTCTCCTTTTGCAAAAACTAATACTTGCTTTCCAGTTTGTTCTAACTCTTCTGCAATTTCATTTATTTTTTCTATCATTTTTTGTTCATTTTTACTATATACCATCATGCAATTGGTATTAGGTGCATAGTGTCGGTACTTCATTCCTGGGGAAGCTACTATTTCTTCTTTTCCTACTTTGCCTAATACATGTTTATCTACTTCTACTTGGTTTGCTACTTCTTCTAGTTGTTCTTTGGTAATTTTTCCTGGTCTTAGAATATCAATTTTATCATTTTCTACTTTTATTACTGTAGATTCTAATCCTATATCGGTACTTCCTCCATCTAAAATATACGAAACTTTTCCTTCAAATTCTTCTTTAATGTCTTCTATATTTGTACCACTTGGCTTTCCAGACACATTTGCACTTGGCGCTGCAATTGGCACCCCTGCTTTTTCTATTAACTCTTTTGCTAATAAATTACTAGGCATACGAATTCCTACAGTATCTAAATTAGCTGTTACAATATTAGGAATGACTTTATCACTTTTTCGTTTCATGATAATAGTTAAAGGACCTGGCCAAAATTTTTCTATTAGTTTTTGCTCTAGTGTGCCAATGTGTTCTACTATTGTTTTTACCATATCTATATTAGCAACATGTACAATTAATGGGTTATCTTGTGCTCTTCCCTTAGCTTCAAAAATTTTTTTCACTGCATTTTCGTCCAAGGCATTCGCACCAATGCCATAAACCGTTTCTGTTGGAAATATAACTAAATTTCCTTTTTTAATTTCTTCTGCTGCTTCCTCTATCTCTTGTTTTTTTATATTTTCTTTTTGATTAGAATATTTTGTTATCATGTTTTCACGTTCTTTCTTTTATCACTTATGTTCTCTATTATACTACATTTTCATGGTTTTGCAAGTTTTGTTAATTTGAATTATTTTTTCCATCTTATTTAAATGCACAAATGCTTCACTTCACAGAATTGCATTAAGCTTTTCACTTAGCGTATAAATCCCAAAAAAACACACATACTAATTTTATGATGAAACTAGTAGATTTAGAAAAAGATTTTCAAAAAGGAATTAAAAATAAAGAATTTCAAGTTTATTTACAACCTAAAGTAGATGCTATTACTGAAAGATTAGTGGGTGCTGAAGCATTAATTCGTAGAATAAAAAAAGATATTACAATTTTTCCAGATGAATTTATTCCACTATATGAAAACTTAGGTCTAATTATTCAATTAGATTTATATGTAATGGAACAAGTATGTAAATTGCTACAAAAATGGAATGAAAAAGGAATTTATCTTCCTATTTCCGTTAATGAATCTCCCAAACATTTAATGAATGAGGAACATGGAAAGGATTTATTGAATTTATTAAGTACTTACCATGTTTCACCTAATTTTATAGAATTAGAAGTAACAGAAGGTGCTGTTATTCAAGATATAGAAATTGCAAAAAAGGCACAAACCAGAATGCATGAACTTGGCTTTCTTACTTCTATGGATGATTTTGGAGTTGGTTATTCTTCTTTTAGCATGTTAAGAAGTATTCCCATTGACATTTTAAAAATTGATAAAAGCTTTTTGGATGGCCTTCTTAAACATAGAAGATATCAAATTATTTTAGAAAGTATTATCGATATGGCTCATAAATTAAGAATAAAAACTGTAATGGAAGGGGTAGAAACTAGAGAGGAAGTAGAATATTTAAAAGAAATTGGATGTGATATTTTGCAAGGATATTTTTTTGATAAACCGCTTCCTATCAATCTTTTTGAGGAAAAGTACATTTTTTCTTAATTACTTTTTATAGGCCTACATACTCCATTATACCTTGCTTACCTTATAGGCAATTTTGTTTTTGCCTGAATCTTTCCATTCTTATCTATCTTCAAATTTATTTCTCCATTTTTGTCTGTTCTAAAAATAATGGTATTTAAGTTTTCTAATCTTTGCAAGACTCCTTCATTTGGATGTCCAAAGTGATTATTTTCTCCTACTCCTATTAAAGCAACTTTAGGTTTCACTAATTCTAAAAATGGTTGAATAGAAGAACTTTTAGAACCATGATGGGCTACCTTTAAAATAGAGGCATTTAATATATTGGTATTTTGATATTTTTCTACTAATTTTTCTTCTGCTATTTGTTCAATATCTCCTGTAAGCAATATACTAGAAATCACTTCTCCTGATGAATTTTCCCATTCTAATTTCGCTACAATAGAATTATTATTTAAAATATTCTCTGAAATAAAATCTGCTTGTGGAAACAGAATATTTATGCTTATTTCATTATCTATTACAATATTATCTCCTTCTTGCACTAATAGGACATTTACCTTTTTTTCTTGAATAATGGATAAAAATTGTTTAAAATTTTCTGATGATTTACCTTGTTTACTAATAATCACATTTTTTACTGGTAGTTTTTCTAAAATCGTAAATAGTCCATCACAATGGTCTGAGTCAAAATGGGAAAAAAGCATATAATCAATTTTAGTAATATTTTTATCTAATAAATAGGGTAATAATGTTTTTTCTCCTACATCAAAGGTTCCTAACTCACTTCCACCACCATCTATTAAAATATTTTTTCCCTTAGGTGTTTGTATTAGCATACTATCTCCCTGCCCTACGTCTATCATAGAAATTGTTAAATGACTGCTAGGTAAGTTAGTTAAAAAATATGGAAATAAAAGAAGTAAAATGAAAAGTAGTATAATTTGTTTTTGATATTTTATTACAAACTGATATGTTTTTTCTGTTCTTGAATTTTTAACTGTATTTTTGGTTGTATTTTCCCATTTCGGAAAGAAAATCAAAAATAAAATGATATAGTAGATAATAATTTGCCATATTGCTGGTGTTGGGAGTAATATTTGAGAAAGTGGTAAGTTACTAGACCATTGTGCTATTTTAGCAAATAAAGTTAATAGTGGATTTAAAATGTAAGAAAATAGAATAGCTAGTGGATTACATACAAATAATAATATGATAAAAATTAAACCTATTATTAAGCTAATAGCAGAAATGGGAGAAGCAAGAATATTGGAAATAAGAAATGTAGCAGAAAGTGTATTAAAATGATAAATCATAATTGGAAGAATAATGAAATTTGCGGCAAGTGATACAATTGCCATTTCTTTTATACTGTTTTTTACTTTATTTACTACATCTTTTATTGTTTCTTTTTTAGTTTTTGGTTCTATTTTTTTCTCTTTCTTTCCTTTTTCTTTCAAATCTTCATTTTGTTCTATACTATCACTTTGTTTTACTATTTTATCTTCTTTTAGTCTTTTTAAACATAATTTTTTAGAGAAAAGAACAATTCCTATAGTACCACCATAAGAAAGTTGGAATCCAATATCCAATAGTGCATAAGGATTACCTAATAAAATAATGATTGTACTAATTCCTAAACTTTGGTATACGTCTGCCTTTTTATATAAAATCTGCGCCAATAGTATATACATAGACATAAGGCAAGCTCTTACAATAGAAGGAGCAAAGCCTACCAATAGCATAAAAAATATTAAGAACACAATCCCTATACACTTTTTGAAACGTTGATGCAAAGGAAATATACTAAAAAAGGTAAGAACTGCTGGTAGCAAATAAGCTATATGAGAACCTGAAATAGCAAGCATATGGGATAAATTACTTTGCCTAAAACTTTCTTTTATTTCTTCTGTAATAAAACTTTGGTCACCTAGTAATAGTCCTATACAAATACTGGTATTTTCTGTTGGTAATAGATTTTTGATTTTTTGTATCATAATATTTTTTAGTTCATTCATTTTTCTTGTAATAACATTTACTCTATTCTTCCCTGTTACTTGTACATCACTAGCCTTTATCGTTACAGTTCCTGCTATTTGTTTGGTTTTTAAATAATTTGCATAATCAAATCCGCCTTCGTTTCTGGTAGTAGATGGTATTTCATATATGGCTTTAAAAGTAATTTCATCTCCATATTCTAAGGTTAGAGATTTATTTTTTTCTTTTTTAATATTGCATAATAGTTGAAATGTATTCTTGGAACTATTTTCTATTTCTATTACTTTTATTTGATAAACATCTTTGTAATCTTTATTTTGTGCATCAGAAACCACAATTGCTTTTATAGTTACTTCTTTTTGATCATATTGTTCTATTGTTTTTTTGTAACTAGATTCTAGTATATGAGTATAACTATAAAAGATAATAAGACAAATATAGAAATAGCATAAGATTTTGAAGCTTTTGGGATAAAACATAAAAATAAGAATACCTATACCAAGGCATAGAAAAAAGGCTATATTGGAAAAATATAGCCCTAGGATAATTCCTAAAATACTTCCTACAGAGGCAATACAAAATGGTCGCATATATTTTTTCCTTTCATTTGCCCCCATATTTAATTATATTAATCTTAAACCTGCATAAAATCTTCCTGCATACATAGTATTTAAACTAGAAATTGTTACAGTATAAGTTGTGGTAGAAGCATGAATAAAATTACCATTACCAATATAAATTCCACAATGCCCAATTCCTACTCCTGTTTCGTAATCTGTTAGAAATACAATATCTCCTTCTTTCAAATTACTTTGTTTTGTAATTTTGGTACCTTTTCCACTTTTATATTGAGATGTTGCTCCATGTGGCAAGCTAATGCCAAAATGTTTAAATACATACATAGTATAGCCAGAACAATCAAATGTGCCATTTGATCCATCTCCACCATAAACATATGGATAGCCTAAAAACTTCTTAGCATAAGCTACAATATCTGTACCTTTAGTTGAAGTGTTATTAGTGTTGCTATTAGAATTTTCTTTATTGTTATTCTTGTTAGAATCTGCTGTACTTGTTTCTTTTTTAGTTGTATCTTCAGATTCTTCATTTTTACTAGTTTCTTCTTGTTTTTCGTTTTCTACTGCATCATTTTCTGATTCAGGAATTCTAGAAGTCGTATTACTTCTAGAAGTTGTGGTCTTACTTTCCGATATAAATTCTTTAGAAATATATCCTGTATCATCTCCTGATTTTATTTGATACCAACCATTTTCTTCTCCAAGGATTGTTACTTTCGCATTTAGAGTAAGAACCTTAATAACAGAAGTATTTGTGCCTGCACCTTTTCTCATATTAACTAAGTCTTCATTTACATAGCCTGTTTTTTGTGTTTCAGTACTTTCTGCGTCATTATTTCTTGTAGAGGTTGTACTATTTTCTAAAGAATCAGTTCTTACCCATCCACTTACTGTGTCGGACTGAATGTATGACCATCCTCCTGTTTGTGTAATAAGAACTACTTCTTGATTCTTTTTCATAGTTCCAATTTTACTAGAATGAATAAGTGGTAATATTTTTACATCTGCATTTTTGGTAAATTTTTGATAAATGATTTCTGGAGTTTCTGTTTCTTCTTCATTCTGCTGTGTGTTATTTTGTTCTCCAGTTTGCGTATTATTATTTTGCTGTGTATTTTCTTCTTGTGCCTGGTTTTGTGATTCAGAATTGTTTTCTTGTTCTTGGTTCTTTTGTTCACTATTATTTTCTTGTTGTTCATTTTGTTGATTTTCTGTATTGTTATTTTCTTCGCTATTGCTTTCTTGTGAAGTTACCTTTACATATTCTTTGCTAACATAACCTTTATAGTTTTGATATTGAACTTGATACCAATCCCTTTCTTCTCCTATTACTTCACATTCTACACCCTTTGCTAACATAGCAACAACTTGTGTATCTGTAGAAGGTCCTTTTCTTATGTTTAAAGTATCAGCTGTTACTTTTATAGTTGTAGCTGCGTTGGCTGTAATAGACATTGCAAATAGTGCTACAGCTGTAATAGTTCCAGTTAATAGTATCTTTTTCAAATTCTTCATGAAAAGAATCTCTCCTTTTTTTACGTATTCTACTTTTTGTGATATTTTATACTTTCTTGCAAGTAATAGTATATAATTAATTGCAAAAAATGTCAATTAATAACACAAAAAATTTCAGCCACTTTTTAACTTCTTTTTGGCTAAAATTGGCCCATTAAGGATATTATTTTAAACTTATTAAGCTAAATTTGATTTTAAATTAATTTAAAAAATCATACAAAATTCCAAATAGAATTCAGAATTTTGTATGATTTTGTATAAGTTAAATATTAGAAATGTTAAAATTCTAATTAAAAGGAGTGTCCCTTTTGGCTGATTTTCGACCAAAAAGGACCGTCCCTAATGGTTGTTTCTAAGCAATGATTTCTGATACAACACCAGAACCTACTGTACTCAAAAAGCAATTATAATTAAATATTTAAAATTAAATTTGCTTTGTTTTCAACATTTTCAAGGTTTAAGTAAATACAAACAAATATATGTAATTACAAACTAAGTCGGGAAATAGTCGGGAATTTTTTTGTAAATATTTTACATTTTATCATCTAATATTGCTAGCAAATATACTTTCATATATGTATCAATATTTTTATTAATATTATCATATTCTTGTTGTGTAAATAAGTTTTTATTTTCTTCTATTCTTTCTTTTATTAACTTTTCAATTTTCATATTCATATTATATCCTTTCCTATAACCACTTGCAAAAGAATGACATAATATGTTATACTACAGTTACATATTATATCTTGTTTTGCAAGATATTTT
>CABUKD010000021.1 GCA_902492105.1 uncultured Clostridium sp. | reverse complement strand
TAATCGTACAAATTGCATTTACTTTACAGAATTGCTTTTAACTTTTCACTTGACGTTACTTCGTAGCATAGCATGAAACTGCTTCTGGAGCAAGATTTATTCTTCTTAAAATAAAGTTCACAGAAAAAACATAAATTAGTAATCATATGTTTAAAAATTTTGTATACAATGCTACTAGATAATTAATTTAGGAGGTAACTAAAAACAAGAATGAATGAATTGATAGAAAATGAAAATCATCTGACCAATACAGAACTAATTCCTTTAAATATAAAAAATCAAGAACTCACTAATTTACTTTCTGTATATGATAAAGCTTTAAATCAGGTTCTAGATAATATAAAAATGTTGCAAACTTCTCTTGCAAACTTTTATGACTACAATGTTATTGATCATATTAATTACCGTATAAAAACTCCTGAAAGCATTGTTAATAAGATGAAGAAAAAACATTATGATTTAACTTATAATAATTTAATTCAAAAAGTTAATGATATTGCGGGAATTAGAATTATTTGTCCCTTTCAAGAAGATATTTTTCTAGTTAGGAACATGCTTACCAATTTCCCAAATATAAAAATATTAAAAGAAAAAGATTATATTCATCATCCAAAGAAAAGTGGCTATTCTGCTTATCACTTAATAGTAGAAACTCATATTAATTTTTATGAACATGTTTTGCCTGTTAAGGTAGAAATTCAAATTAGAACAATGGCAATGGATTTTTGGTCTACTACAGAACATAAAATGAGATATAAATCTAAGTCTTCCCTATCTATTTTTGATTCTAAAAAGCTATCTTTTTATGCTAAAGTTTTAAATATCATTCAAAGTAAGATTGCTAGATTATATCAAAAACAATTAGAAGAATAATAAAAAAATTTTATAAAATTTACCAAAAATTATGGACTTTTTGCGTTCAATTGTGTATGATTATATCGTACAAATAGAAAAAGACAACATTTATGTTGTTTAAGGAGGTTTTGTTAAAATGTTGCAAAAAGTTTTAAAAATTATTTTTATTTTATTATTCCTATTATGTTTTTGTATTAGTATTGTATCTGCAACTGATATTAATTTAAATTTGCCAGGTACCAATGATAATACTGTAGATAATGAGGCTGATAATACAGCGGGTAACACAATAGATAATACTGTGGATAATACAGTGGATGGTAATATAGAAAATAATCAAACAGATCCAACCAATAATGTAGATGAAAATATAGAAGATCCTTTTCAAGATGTTACTAGTGAAAACTTACAACCAAGTGGAATTAACACAACAACTGAATCTGGTTTAGGAATTACTAATATTATTAATATTTTACTAATTACTGTTGGAGTTATTTTGATCTTGCTTGGTATTGCAATTATGATTCGATTAAAAAATTAACAAAATGAAAATTTAATTAAAATCATTTATTCAAATAATTAACATTCAATAAGATATTGTAAAGATAAATAAGAATTTAGAAATAGTAAATTTTAAGTACATAAAGTAATAACTTCTTAAAATTTACTATTTTTTGTGTCCTTGTTTTCATTAATTTCTCATTTTTTTCCACTTTTTATCAGAATATTTTATTCTAAAAAATAAATAATAATAATGAGCATTTTTTTACTCAATTTTTTAGAAGGAGGTTGTATTATTTTATGAAAAAGAAACTATTAATAACCACTCTTATATTAGCCATTATTTCACTTTTTACAATTTCTTATACTTTTGCTGCCAATAACGGTATGGATAATGCAGTAAATGGCGTTAGAAATGCTGTTGGAGGTGCTGAAAATGTATTAGAAGACGCTGGAAAAGGTGTTGTAAATGGAGTAAAAGGTGGTATGAACGCAATTGGAAACGGTGCCAATAATATGATGAATGGTGTAGAAAACGGAGCTAAAAACTTAACCAATGATGCTAAAACTACGATGAATACAAATAATAACAATGGAAATACAGTTGGATATACAGCTACTAGAACTGCAACAGATGGCGGAACAAATATGTTTGCTAATGTTTCTAATAATGTGTGGACATGGATTATTGTTGCCATTGTAGGTATTGTTATTGTAGCATTAGTAATGTATTATGCAAAACAAAATAATAATGTAACAACTTATTATAATGATGATGATGACAATGATGACGAATAAAAGTAAAAAAGCTAACATGTGTGTTATTTTCTTGACACACATGTTATAATTATTTTACAATAAATATGTATAACAAACAAATGCCTAAATTTGTTATATAAAAAATTTAATATAAGAGGTTTTACATATGTTAAAGAAAATTGTTGCTACTAACCCAGTGGCAAAACATAATTATGATATTAAAGATACTATAGAAGCAGGAATTGTATTAACTGGTACAGAAATTAAATCCATCCGCAAAGGAAAAGTAAACTTAAAAGACAGTTATGCAAATATTAAAAATGGTGAAGTCTATTTATATGGTATGCATATTAGTCCTTATGAACATGGCAATATTTATAATAAAGATCCTTTAAGAGATAGAAAACTTTTATTAAATAGACGTGAAATTAACAAGTTGCTTGGTTTAATAAAGCAACAAGGTTATACCTTAGTTCCTATGAATTTATACTTTTCAGGTAATTTTATAAAAGTAGAACTTGGTATCGGAAAAGGGAAAAAATTATATGACAAACGTGAAGATATTGCAAAAAGAGATGCAGAACTTCGTATTAGAAGAGAATTAGGAAAAAATTAATTTAATACTTAACTTACTAAATACTTTTTTCTGCTCGCCCCAACTACGAAGAGCCTTCAGTACAAAGATTTTTCAAATCTTTGCTAGAAGGCTCTACCTTGTTGGTCCCCACCTTAACTCGTTTGAAAAAAGTATTTAGTAGGTTAAGTATATATAATTTAAGTAGTTACTTATTTACATTTTGTTACTAGAACCAAACACATCTCTAATTTTATGTTGTACGGTTTTTGTAATTAATTCTCTTGCAGGTAGTAAATATTTTCTTGGGTCAAATACAGAAGGTTCTTCGGCAAAGACTTTACGAATAGCCGCAGTCATTGCTAAACGTAAATCAGTATCTACATTAATTTTTGAAACACCTGATAAACTTGCTTCATGTAGCATCTCATCAGGAACTCCTTTTGCCCCAGGAATATCTCCACCATATTGATTACACATTTCCACTAATTCCGGTATAACAGTAGAAGCTCCATGTAATACAATTGGAGTATTTGGTATTTTTTCTTTTACTTGTTTTAAAATATCAAATCTTAATTTTGCTTCTCCTTTAAACTTATATGCACCATGACTAGTCCCAATTGCTATAGCTAAAGAGTCACAACCTGTTTTTTCCACAAATTCTCTTGCTTGCTCTGGATCTGTAAACATAGCATCTGAAACAGATACATTCACTTCATCTTCTATTCCTGCTAGTTTACCTAGTTCAGCTTCTACTACTACCCCCTTACCATGAGCATAATCTACTACTTGTTTTGTTAAAGCAACATTTTCTTCAAAGCTATATTTTGAACCATCTATCATAACAGATGAAAAACCATTATCAATACACATTTTGCAAGTTTCAAAATCTGGACCATGGTCTAGATGTAAAGCAACTGGAATATCGTATTCTTCTAAAGCAGCTTCTACCATTTTTCTTAAATATCCTATTCTTGCATATTTAATAGCACTAGATGAAGCTTGTAAAATAACTGGTGAATTTTCTGTATTTGCAGCATCTACAATTGCTTGTATAATCTCCATATTATTAACATTAAAAGCTCCGAATAGCAAAATGTTCTTTCGTTGATTTTTGAAACATATCTTTTGTTGTTACTAAAGGCATAATTTCATTCCTCCTTTGATTTATTATATCCATTTTATTTCTAAGTAAAGCAAATGTCAAGAATAAAATAATAATTTAATTTTTTGTTGACTTGAAGTAAATACCATGATACAATCCATATATAGCAATATGCTAAATTTTAGCCCATAATCTAAGAATCTAGATTATGTAATGGAGGAATTAAGATGGGCTCTAAAGAACGGTTTTATGTTGATATTCAGTCTTTGAGTAATGGTGTAACAGGTTCTTGTCACTTGTGTGTCGTAAAATTTCCGGATGGCAAAATAACACGGTTTATTGTGGATTGTGGTCTATTTCAGGGACAAAATGAAGAACAAGATTATAACAGAAGTTTTCCTTTTAACGAAGATTCTATTGAATTTGCTCTTATCACTCATAATCATGTAGACCATATTGGAAGATTGCCTTTACTTGTAAGAAATGGATTTCAAGGAAATATTTACACTACTGTAGATACCTCTACCCTTCTTCCGCTAGCTTTGATGGATAGCTGTAAGGTGCTAAAAGATGTATCTAAGAGAAATGGCACAGCTCCTTTATATCAGGATACTCATGTACAACAGACACTTTCAAAAGTGATAGGTACTCCCTATCGCACGTCCATTTCTATTACAGAAAATGTACAGGCAACATTTTTTAGAAACGGCCATCTTTTAGGTGCTGCATTAATCTTGGTCGATATTTCTTTCCCAGAATTTCAAAGTATTCATTTGCTTTTTACAGGAGACTACAATAACAAAAATTATTTCTTTGACGTTGACTCTCTTCCTGAAGAAGTTTTTGAACTGCCAATTACGATCATTCAAGAAAGCACCTATGGTACTATGGATTCCACTGAAATATGCCCTTGCTTTGAAGAAAATCTTTTGGCTAATGTAAATAAGGGCGGAACAGCAGTAGTTCCTGTATTTTCCCTCGGTCGTTCCCAAGAAATCTTGTATATTTTGAAAAAAATGCAAGATAACGGTAAATTAGATGAGAACATTCCTATCTATTTTGATGGAAAATTAGCAAGACGGTACACCTATTTGTATCTTAATAGGCAGTTGGAAATTAGAGAAGATATGTTAGACTTTCTTCCTAAAAACATGGGTTTTGTAGATGGTGATATGCGAGCTACCATTCTGCAAGACATCAATCCTAAAATTATTGTAACAACTTCTGGTATGGGTTCTTATGGACCTGCTCAAGTTTATATTCCAACTTTTATTAAGCATCCGAACTGTTTAATCCATTTTACGGGTTATACGGCAGAAGGTACCCTTGGAAACCGTTTGGCAACTACACCTGTTGGAGAAGTAGTAAAAATTGGCGGTCTTTTAGTAGAAAAACAAGCCAAAGTATGCTATACTACTGAATTTTCTGCCCATGCCAAAGCTGACGAAATGATTCACTTTTTACAGCAATTTCATCACATTAATATGATTATTGTTAATCATGGTGAACCTTCTACCAAGGATGCTTTTGCCAAAAGACTTTTAAAAGAAGTAGATTCCAAAGAAATTGGAATTGCAACTAGAGAATACTTTTTCCGTGTTTCGCCATATCATTTGTTAAAAACGTTACCCACAAAATTTGAATAATTCCAAACCATTTTTGTACACTTTGGAGGAGCTTTTAGCTCCTCCTCTTTAATTTTCATGTTTATAACTACTGCACATAGACTCATCTGGTTCTTTGGTTTCACATCCTACAATAGGTGTTACAATAATTTGTTCTAAAGTGCATTCTTGAAAACCTTTATCATTATATTTACAGCTTGTTACTGTACAATTAATTTTTTGATTATGATTTTGCTTCATAAAAAATAGCCTCCTTTAAAATATTTTTCAATATTAGTATGGCTATTTTTTTCAAATTTATCATTTTTATTTTAAAATTATTTTTTTAACAAAAAGGTCATAATTCCGCTAGAATATGGTGCAATATCATATTGCTGAAAAAATATAACAATTCCTTTTGGGGTTAAATAGTAATTTTCTAATCGAAATGTTTCTAACACTAATTGACAGTAATCTGGAAAATAAATATTATTTCCTTCCGCTATTTGTTTAGCAATTTGTTCATTAATTTGTTTTATAATATCTAATTGGTAATATTCGTTTCCTGCAAAAAAAGCTTTTAAAGGAACTTGATTGCCTATTGCTAAATCCCATGTTTGTGATTTTCTTAAGGTATTTCCATGTGCACCACCTGTGAAAGTATATTCATCACAATACAAACTAATTAAATTTTGAAAGTTATAAGTAATTTTACATTCTCGCATTAATTCATATATCATAATTGGATATCCATGTGCTTTGTTATAGTCATACGTTTCTTTAGCCTGATGATAGAGTTCACCTTCTGCAAATTGTTTTAATTGTAATGCTAATTTTCTATTTTCACGATTAAATATTTCAGAACCATGTGCATATAATGAAGATATAATTTCGGGATATTCTATAGAATATTTAACAATTACTTCTCCCTGATAATATAATTCCTTTTCGGCAATATGAAATTTAAATTGATTAAAATTTTCCATTTTATTTCCCTGCTCTACTTATATCTTCAATACATTTTTCACAATTATTAGGAGTTTTAAAAGATAAATACCAGGTCATACCATTTTGCCTCTTTTCGATTTCTTTTCTTCTTAACTCTAGTTCTGCAAATGTTTGTGGAGGCGGTAAAATAACTGGTTGACAAGGAACCCAATTTGCTGGAGTAGAAGCCTCATTACTATCTGCAATTTGTAATGCTGTTAATGCCCTTAAAATTTCTGGAATACATCTACCTACATTCATAGGATATACCAAAATAAGTCTAACAATACCTTTGTCATCAATAATAAAGACATTTCTTACAGTTTCTGTTGTACTAACATCACTAGAAATCATGCCATATTTTCTGGCAATTTCACCATTTCGGTCTGCTATAATTGGAAAAGGAACTCTAACTCCGGTTTTGCAATAAATATCATATAACCAAGCTAAATGAGAAGCATTACTGTCTACACTTAAACCAATTAAACATGTGTTCAATCTTTCAAAATGCTCATTGCATCTAGCAAAAGCTATAATTTCTGTTGTGCAAACGGGGGTGAAATCTCCAAATGTGGGGATAGTTAAATTAATTTTTTGGTATCTACTTTTAAATCAAATTTTACGGTTTTATCACTATAAATCCATATAGTGTTAATTATATTTTCTAAAACATATCTGCTAGGCACTTCTGCAGATATAATCTCATCGAAATATTCCATTGCAGTTTTTAATTTTATTATTTTTTCTTTTGATATGTCTTGCTCTGCTTTCTGCAAAATTTCTTGTAGTCTTTCTATTTTACTCGTCTTTTCTAATTCTAACTCTTTGTATGAAGCTTCTATCATCTGTTTTTGATACTCATTGTTATTTCCTGCTAAATCTTTTATTTTTTGATTTAATAACACTTTATACTCTGCTTTTAATGTTTCAATTTCAAATTTGATTTTTTCTTTATTGTTTTGCTCTTTATTAGTTTTAACTTCAATCTCTATTTTATTTATCTCATCTTGGTATTTTTCTTTAGTAAATTTTAGAAATTCTTTTAAATGAATGATTATATCACTTTCCTTTATTTCGTGACATTTACATCTTGTTTTTCCATAGGTTCTATACTGCGAACATTCATATCCTTTTTGCTTTTGTTTTCTATTCATTGTAATTCCACTTACTCCAAAGCCACAGTCACCACATCTAATTATACCTGAAAAAGCATAATTTCTTTTTCTAGTTCCTGATGTAGATTTTAACCTTGCTTTTCTTTTTCGAATATTTTGTGCCATTTCAAAAGTTTCTTTTGAGATAATTGCTTCATGATGATTTTCAAATACGAAGTGTTCTTCCTCTGGAAGTTTTATTGCTCTGCCTCTTATAGAAATTGTTTTCCTTTTATGAGTTCTTAAAGCCCCTGTATATACATCATTATTTAAGATATTGCTTATCATATATGTAGACCATAGCTCTTGTACTGGATGCTTATATATTCTTCCTCTTTCTAAATGTTTTCGTCTATAATATACTGATGGAGTTGGATAATTATATTTACTATTTAAAATATCACAAATCTTTTTTCTGCCTAATCCTTCTTCAACATATAATTTGTATATTAGTTCTATAACTGGTCTAATTTCTTCATCTACATATAGTTTTGTAACATCTTCTTTATCTTTTACATAGCCATAATAATTTCCCATTACTAATCTTCCAGTTTTTTGTTTAGAATACATATGATCTCTTGTCTTTCTTGAACAGTCCTTTACATATCTTTCATTAAACCAAGTTGTAATTCCAATTGTATCATCTCTATCATTTAGTACATCATAAGTTCCTCCCATTTCAGAAACTAAAATCAAGTTTTTCTGCATATTTTTAAATTCATCAATAAGTACCAAAACTTTTCCATTGTTTCTTCCTATTCTTGATAAGTCTTTTGCTATAACTACATCAATTTTTCCTCCCTTTACTTTTTCTAGCATCTTTGTGAATTCAGGTCTATTAAAGGTATATCCCGAAACATTGTCATCTATGTAGAAGTCTTTATCATTGATAATCCAATTACGAGTAGAAGCATAATCTTTAATAATTCTTTTTTGTTCTTCTATACTTGAGTAATTTTCTTTATCTTCATCTCTAGACAACCTACAATATCCTACTACTGTCATTTTTCCTCCTTTTGCCTGATATTGCTTACCGTCTATGTTAGCATACATTGTCCGATAAATCCACTTGCTTTGTAACTATTTTTTTAAGAATTTCGGGATAATTCTCTTTGCCAGTTACAAATATACCTACCTTGTACTTTTGTTCTTTATATTTATCAATTAGTTCTTTTGTTTCTTGCTTTTCTAATTCTTCCTCTGTCAAATAAATTTGTATATAATTATATCTTTGAACTTCCGAAACTTTACTTTGCATTATTCTTAGACTCCTTCATAACATTTCTAATAAATGTTATTCACAATAGAGCTTGTCTTAGACATCTCTATTTATATAAGTCCAAGTTGTTATGAAATTTTCTCATTTTTGAGAAAAAAGTTGAAATTTTTTAAAGAATCTAAATTTACTTTAATAATACATTTGTTTACTAATAATATGAGTTAAAGTTTTTTATCAAATTCATATACTATCTTAATAATAATTAAATATTCTTATATTAAAATACACCTAAATATTAGATATTTAACTAACATTTAAGTGTAATCTATTATACCAAAGTACAGATAGTTTTAGGCTATCTACACAGTTTTCATTTTTAATTATCTCTCATAATCATCCATATCTTTTAAACTTTTAAAATTTTTTCTTATATTACAATCCAACTAATATTAAAATATTTACATTCATTTATGAATTTTAAATTTTAATATTTAATTATTACTATACAAATCAGTCAAAATTCAAACCAACTTCATATGGAAATAAAACCGATAAACCATTTGGCTCATTTGTAAAAATTATCCTTTTAGAATATGCTATCATAAATCCAAATTCGAACATTGTTCCTTTTCCAATTATACCATTAGGGTTACATACTATAATAGCATCTGCTTTTTTAAATTTATTCATATGGTCATATTTATGTCTCCAAGAATCTCTTTTATTAAATAATTCCTGTCCCTCCAAAAGAATAAAATCTGTTCCTAATGTTTCAGGTACAACATTCATTGTCCACGGGCTTAAAACTTGAATATTATGCTTTTCTAAGCTATTAATTATATTGCCCATATCTTCTATATGTTGTTGAAAGCTGCCACAAATTACGACCTTTCTAAATTCTTGTTCAAATAAGCCCTTAATCATATCCTTTTTTCCATATAAATCAAAACTTTTATCCAAATAGAACTGTTCTAGGTCAGGTTCAATAATATTAAAATAAAGTCCAGAATTCACGAAAACATGTATGACTAATTGCATTTGTTCTTCCTTAGAAAATTCTTGAAATATTCCTGTGGCATACAGCCTTATTCTTTTATTACTAACAACTCCCACCATTTTTTCTAGATTATTTAGAAAATTATCAATTTTTTTTAATAATTCGTCATTTACTAAAGTTTCATTAAAAAAGAGTTGAACGTTTTTTAATAATATAATAGAATTTTCTTTCACTTGATATACATTAACATCATTAGTATTAAAATGTATATATATTCTATCATCTGCAGTTATCATATTTTTCACTTCTTTCTTTCCATGCTATACTTTTATAATTTAAAGCATTCATATATTTATCAAGAAATTCATCTTTTCTCTTTGAATTATACTGCATAATAAATCGAGGATGTTCTAGTGGAATTATAGATTCAAAAAAGTTATATTTTTCATTTATTTCTGATAAAAAAGTATAATTTTCTCCACTTCCAATACAATAACATACGGTAGAATCTATGTTAAAGCCAACTTGAGTTTGTATTGAATTTACAATAAATGAATATAATGCACTTTTTAGTCTTTTACTATCGTAATAATTACAATTAACCTCATTTCCTTTTGAGTTCATCCTAACTATTCCCAAAGGGCAGACAAAGTTCACATAAAAATCGTTATAAAATTTTTGGACTCCACCATATTTTTCAATTACTTCATATAAAAAATTCGAGGAAGATTTATTTATATGAAAATTATCAATAAGAATTCCTGTTTCCTTCTGAAGGTGGGGTGCATCCTCAAATGGTACACCTGTAATAGCTGTTCCACGACGTGCAGGTGAACTACCTAGTATCAATCGACGTTTATTATTATCATTGTAATATTTTTTATAGAATGTTGTTGTAATTTCTTTAATTTGTTCTTTATGATTTCCATTAAATGGATTTATAATTCTAAAACCATCAGGTAACTCCAATGATACCCCGGATAAATAGTCATTAAATTGTAATATATTATTTGCAAATGTTTCTTTTTTAGTCATTAAAATTCCTCCTATTAAATTATAATGTCATCAAAATTATTTTTCTATAAAATACATAAGAAGCCGTTCAACGTTTTGTAACTCTCATATTTCATTTTGATATAGCTGATAAATAAATTTCCCCATTAGTTGGAAAAATTTGAATATTTTTAAATCCTTCTTTAGAAAATTGAACGGATAAATCTTTTATCATATCAACACCACGATAAATATCTACAAATTCTGTTCCCGGAATAATGAGCCCCGGAATAATATGTTTCTGTTCAGGGCATAAAAAGCCATTGGCTATTGAAACAATAGCTACTGCATTGTGTTTAAGCACTCTATTGGCTTCAGTAATTGCTTGTTTAATGTCAAAGAATGAAGAATTAAACGTTCTTAAAGACACATATAAATCATAACTATTATCTAATAATGAGGATAAATTTTCTGCTCTAGCTAGAATAATGTTTGAATTTGGTATCTGCTTTTTTATCTTTTTTAAACCATTTGGAGCAATGTCAACAAAAGTTATATATTTACAATTCGAAAACAATGCTATCGCTTCATTGCCACTACCAACACCAACATCCAATATGTTTTTATCATCAAGTGAAGATGTCAATAATTTATTATATACAAAAGTGAAATTCTTCTTCCAATCAATATTAACAGAACGGGCATCATCTGAATAATCATATGAAGAATATTTTTCGTCAAATGCTTCGGACATCACGCTGTTGACTAAGTTGAAAGCATCTTTAAAGTCAATTTCATATTTATTAGCAATAAAAGTACTTAAATTTTCTACATTTTTGTTTAAGGTTAATTCATCTTTCGAAACAATGAATCCTTTTTCTTTTAACTTTTCTATAACCAAATTACTTATCCTCTTTTGAAAATAGTATGGACTTAATTTAATATTTTGCTTACTATTTGCATAAAATTTATAATTTTGTTGTAATATTTTTCTTTGTAAATTATCTGGATAACGATAAATTTGTTTAAATGTTAAAGCTGGATCACTTTGTAAATAATATGTTAATTGTGGGTCTGGAATACCTAAAAATATTTGGCTGATATTGATAGCTTTTAATAATTTATTTAAGTCAAACTCTAAATCCGATGATAATGTATTTACAGTCAAATACAAAGTTTGTGCATCATTTATATCACTCATTCGTATTTTCGATAAAAGTATATTATACCAAGAAGAATTACCATCTTCATTCGTAAAAGCAGAACAAATTAACTTATTATTATTTGAAATCAAAGCTGCGCCTACATGTAACTTTGAACTATTTGTGTTATTTGCAATATTAATAGTATAGTTCATCCAAGATAAATTATCCTTATTCATATCTTAGCCTCCTAAATCAAAATAATATCATCAAAAGGCTTTTGCGTTAATCCTAATTCAATTGATTTCCATAAATAAACTGAAACAATAGTCGCATATTGTGACCAATTACTAAAATACTCAACTAAACTATCAGAAGATGGAAGATTATCTAGATTATACATCCATTGAATTGTTCGTTTAATAGTTCCATCCCCTTTTGAAAGTACATTTTCTCTTCCCAATGAAAAAATTAAATACATTTCAGCAGTCCATTGTCCAATACCTTTTAATGATGTTAATCTTTTTATAATTTCTTCATTAGTAAGTTTGTAAAACTCATCGAATTTTATATCTTCATTTATAATAGCTCTTGCTAATGTCTTTATGTATATTACTTTACGTTCTGATAAACCTACTTGTTTGAGTTCATTATCTTGCACCTCTAAAATCTTTTTTGGCGTTATATCCCCATAAATTGTACAAATTCTTTGCCAAATGATTTCACGGACTTTGTCACTAATTTGTTGACCAATTATATACTTGACGAGACACTTAAATCCATTATCCTCTATGACTAATTCACTATTTCCTATATATCTGATTAGCTTACTTAATTTTTCATCGGTTTGAAGAAGATATTGTACCTTTGCATTGTTTAAATCGTAATATAGGCATAACATAATAATTATCCTCCCATTTGTACTTCTTTGCATTCTTTGTGATAATCGTTTGCATTTCATGTTGTCCTGCTTCGATATGTTTACCAACTGTAACATTCCATTGATTTGGACATAATTTTTTATTAGAGCTTTCTATTGTAATAATAAACTTGGATTCTTATCTATTATAAATTCTTCTAATTTATTGCATTAATTATATTACATTTTTTCCCATTTGTCTACCTTTTTTGATTTTTGCAGGATCAGGGAGTCTACTCGACTCCCGATAACTACCTAAAAGCGTGGCTTTTAGCGATGGACTCTTTTGTTTTAGAGTAGACTATCAGACGACTCTTTTTTTACTAAAAAACAAGCATAAAATGTCTAACTTTTTGATTTTAGTTCATTCTATACTTGCTTTTCATTCTTATTTAATTTCTTCTTTTAAATTAATTCCATCATTTAGCCCTGCTAGATAATATTTTTTGCATAAATACCAATTTTCACGATTAACTGTTTCTATATAGTCCTCTAATTTTGTTTTGATAGTCTCGTTTAACTGTCTAAAGTCTTTTGGCATTTTTTCTAACTCTGCCTCTAAAGAATCACGTCTTGCACTTCTATCAATGTTATGTACTTTAAAGTAATTTTTATCTTCAGCAGTAAGACTTGCCAATTTTTCCTCTCTTGCTTTAAATATTATTTCTAACATTTTTCTTCTTTTACTATCCAATATAATATCACCTCCACTTGGTGTGTGATATTAACTCTGTTTGAAATTTTATGCAAGTCCTTTCTTAAAAAATATTTGTATACAAGCTAGTCCAATCGAAATTACTATAATCTCTGTCATTTTTTAACCTGTAATTCTTATTATATATTTTATCTTTATTTATTATATCTTTAACATTTTTGTTAATAGGTTCATTCCTCATTCGTTTAGAGGTATTAACATATTTGCTCATAGGTATAATTTTTCTTAATGCTATTTCTTTTGAATCTTGTTTATATACAATTTCAATTTTTACATATTCTTTTTTCTTTAATGAATTAATAATTCTTGATGCTTGTACATTACATATATTTAATAAATTACTAATGTATGTATTTGATATTGTGCAATCATTTTCTTTGCTTAAATATAAAATCATAGAATATATCATTTTTTCTTTATCATTTAAATTCTTGTCGACTAATACCTCATAAGGTATCCATATTCCTTTAAATTCTTTCAATACTTCTGTTTTCTTTCTAACCAATTGCTCTACAATCGATTCTGTGCCCTTTAAATATAAAATTAGATAACTTTATCAATACCAAAAAACATAAGCAATATCAGGCTTTTTTATATTTCCCCAAATTGTGAGATTAAACGGGGGTTACTCTATGTATAGTTTTCAAACTTTTTATAAAATAAATAAAAAAACTCGTTTTTATTTATCCAATTTGACTGAAATTGTATTTTCAACAAGCTTTGCTTCGCCGAATCCAAATTCATTATTATCATTATTTACTATTTTTTCTTTTATATAATCATTTAGTTCTAATCTAAAGTCAATTTCAAATCTGGCATTAAAAATTCTTATTTCTTTTATAATCTCAGATAATAACATTTTCTTTATATCTAGATCAGCTTTTTCAAATTCTTTTCTCCAAATAGGAATTTTATCTTTAATTAATGCTAATTCTTCGTCTTTTAATTTCTTTTGATTTAGTTTGCTTTCCAATTGATTTTTTGACTTAAGTAACTGTAGTTTCTCGTTTTCTTTTTCATTAATTAGTTCATTTAATAAGTCTGCTGAAAAACTGCTTTTCCCCATTAAAGCTTTTACTACTTCTTTTTTTAGCACTTCTATATTAGTATCTACTTCATTTAGTTTTTTATCAAAATCGTTTAATTCTTTTTCTTCACTACTACAATTATTTAATATACCTTTCTTTATTGCTTTTGATAAATCAATTTTGCAAAGACTATCTAAAAAATTATATACACACTTTAGTAGAATATTCTCTATTAAATCCTTTTTTATATTCTTTTTCTGTAAAGTACAAGTGTTCGTGTGTCTAGTGCTACTACACCTATAGTATAAATGCTGAATAATTTCGCCATTCTTGTTCTTCTTTTTAGAATTTCCTGTCATAAACGCATAGCCACATTCTCCACATTTTATCAGTCCTATAAACAACAATTGAGATTTTGTTTGTATTGGCCTTATATTAGCTTTTTCATTTTCAATTATATTGCTTTTTCTACTATCTCTAATCTTCTTTGCTTCATACCATATATTCTCTTCTATTATTGCCAAGTCCTCTATTTGTTTTTTAGGTAATATCCAAGAATCATATGGTTGCTGCTTTGCTATTTCTGCATTTACTGTTGTTTTCTTTCTATATGCTGGATATCCCATATATAATGGATTATCTATCATTTTTGATAATGTTGTTACACTCCATAATGTTGATCTTCTAGGTTTTATTTTTTTATCATTTAAGTATTTAGCAATTCTACCAATTCCATAACCTCTTTTGATATATAAAGTAAAAATTTCTTTTACAATTTCTGCCTCATCTTTATTGATTATTAGTTTCTGTCTCTCTACTCCTTTTTTGGTATATGTTCCACTTTTAATAAAGGTGTATCCATAAGGCGCATTTCTTTTTCCACCATAAGTTAGTATTCCATTTTCAGCCATTTGTATTTGTGCTTCTCTAACTCTTATTGATGTCTTTTCGCTTTCTCCTCCTGCTTGCCAGTAAGTAAGGTAATTAATTAATTTGTCGGCTCTATTTTCAATCTTCCTTTGTCCTTCTTTTACGGACCATACTTCTATGCCTTCATTAATTAACCATTCTACTACAAATGGTGTTTCCTCTTCTCTTCTTCCTATTCTGTCAAACATGAATACTAATAGTACATCTATTTCTTTTTTTAATACATCTTTCTTTATGTCTTGTAGAACATCTCTTTTGGATTCACTAAGTTTATATCCAGATACTCCTAATTCAATATATTCTTTTTCCAATTTCCAATCTTTATGTTGGCTTATATAGTTACTACATGATACTCTCTGCATTGGAATATCATCTTCTTCTACTTGTTTTAGTGTAGAAACCCTATACAAGCATCCAACTCGTTTTTTATCCATAAATTCCTTCCTTTATAATCATTGTAGATATTGGATATTTAACTTGTATTTCAATTTTTCCGTTGTAGAGATAAATTTTATCTATCATTTTTCCTAAAATCTGTCTCTTAATTTCTAATGGTGCATTATCGAATTCTTCACTCCAATTTGGTATAAATTCTTTTAGTTCGCTTATTTCATAATTATTAGTATTTTTTTCCTCATTTATTTTTATAAGTTGATTATTTAAGTTTTTAAGATTTTCCTCTTCCATTTCTAGTTCCTTACCTAACTTTTTATTTTCTTCATCGTTTTTTAACATAAGACAAGAAATAATATTATTTTTTAACTCAGTAATTCTATTCTTAGATAAGCTGATTTTTTGATTTATTCTTTTTTCTTTATCATCTCGTCTTTTTATTCTCCTTATTCTTTTTACTATTTCATTTCTAAAGTTTAACTTTTTAAAAGTATTCAAATAAGTTTTTATTTCATTAATTACAATATTCTCTAGAATATCTACTCTATAGTTCTTATTATATTCGCATTTTCCTGTCTTCTGTTTTCCTTTACACAACATATAGCAGTATTTATTTCGTCCCTTAGGTGTAATATGGTTTCCACAATAGCCACATCTAGTATAACCAGATAATAGCCTTAATATCCTATCCCCTTTCCTACTTCTACTATCAATTAAATCATTAGCCTTTTGCCACAATTCTTCTGAAACAATTACAATATCTGGGTTCTGTTTTTCAGCAATTATCCATGTGCTTTTATCTTTTCTTGTATTTCCATCTCTCGTTCTACTTCTTTTTCCGAATGAAACAAACCCTTTATAAATAGTATTTCTAACAATTTCTAATATTATATTAGAATCCCATAAACAACTATCTTTTCTTCTTTTGATTCCTTTAGAGTTTAAATATATTGCGACTTTGTCTGTTCCATATTCTTTTATTGCTATAAGTTCGAATATCAGTTTAACAACATTAGCTTCTTTATCATAGATAACAGGAATTCTTCTTCTCTTTCCTATCTTACTATATACATCACTAATTTCCATTTTATACCCATAAGGGGCATAATTTCCTAAATATATTCCAGCCTTAGTTAATCTTATTCGCTCTTCTTTAGATCTTAAAGATATCTTTTCACTTTCTCCACTAGCTTGCCAGTATGTAAAATAATTAATTAATTTATCAGTTCTGTTCTCAATTTTTCTTTGTCCTTCTTTTACAGACCATACTTCAATTCCCTCATTAATTAACCATTCTACTACAAATGGAGTTTCTTCTTCCCTTCTTCCTATTCTGTCAAACATAAATACTAACAATACATCTATTTCTTTATTGCAAACATCTCTTTTTATAGTTTGTATGACATCTCTTTCTTTTGCAGTAAGTTTATAACCAGATACACCTAATTCTATATATTCTTTTTCCAATTTCCAATCTTTTTTTGTTTTAATAAAATTTCTACAAGCATTTTTTTGGACTGGTATATCATTATTATATGTTTGTTTTTTAGTAGAAACTCTATATAAGCATCCAATTCTTTTCATCATTTCTCCTCCTTTCTCCTAAAATTTTATTTTAAGAGAAAAGAATTAGCAATTTGAAAAAAAATTTATATTAATTTTTTTACATTTCTTTGAATATATAAATCGCTCAATACATCTATTATATATTTTTCAATATTTTTTGAATTGTTTGGCATTGTGGATTTTAGAACAATACTTATTTCCTGATCTCCTACTCTTTCATTTTTAGTCAAATATTCTTCACCATTTTTATTTTTAGTATATTCATATTCTTCATTACCGAATAAAACTTTCTTTCCCTCTTTGTTTTTACACATTAAATATATCACCTCAATTAATTGTATGAATAGATAGTTATTTTTATTAATTGAAGTTTAAAGATTGTTAGAAGCTTTAATCGCATCACATTTCGTATATACTTTTGGAAGAACATCTATTTGAGCTAATAAATTGTACCTCCTCTTCTTTTTAGTTCAAAATCTGTTTACATAGTTTTTTCCATAATAATCTATATAGGAATTGTGAAAAGCCCTATATTTATCATTTTTTATACTAAAATTCACAAAGATAGTCCCTAATAAAAGTGGTATTTATAACGCTAAACTTATTATAGGCCCCCTTTTATTTAAAGTCAATATTCTTGTTAGATTATTGCTAAAGACACATTTTTATGAATTATAAAAAAACTGTCTTTGTAAAAAGAGGTATAAAATGCTGAAAGATACATATTTACAATCTATAAAAAGAGATAATCATATCTCTTTTTCTAATATATAATTTATGTAAAAATTTATTTCATTTTGGTTGATACCGTTCAAAAAGTTTGCACAAAAAATTCTTTCTATTAAATAAAAAATGAAATTGCCAAATGAAAAATATTGATTATTCTTTATAATATCCATTAAACATTCTATTTCTTCTCTTTGTTCAATAATGGAATTACTCAAAGAGTAAAAAATTCCAGCCAAATCATTATTTATATCACCTATCGTAAACGCTTCTAAATCAATCCAAAAATCGCCTTTTTCATTTATTAGAACTTCATGTAAGCTAATATCTGAATTTATAATATAATTTTTTAACTTTAATTCGTTTTTTAGCTTATCATATATGTTTTTAATTAATATGATATTTTTTATATTTTTAAATTTAAAAAATAAATCATCTTCTTTCATATTTACTCTAGTATAGATCATACTTGGTGTATCATATTCTTCTAATTTATTTGAATTAAGTAATTTTTTTACATCATCACTAACATTTAAGTTCCAAACAAATTTATAGTCATCCAACAAGCTTTTTATTAGGTTCTTATTCTGAATAATTCCACTATTATTAATTATTTCTTTTAATGATACTCCTTTTATCCATTCATTTATCAAAATATAATATTCATCTAATTCTCCTATATAATAAATTTTAGGTGTATTAATATTTACATTTTGCAATATTCTGTACATTGTAACTTCAATATTACTTCTTATATGTGCATTATTATGTTTTCTATACATTTTTACTGCATACTCTCTTTTATTTGTTTCACAATAATATACAATATTTTTCCAAGTCAATCTCGAGCATACTGTCATTTTTTTTATTTTTTCTTTGAGTACTCCTTCAATATAGAATTTAATTTTCTGTTCCATATTATAGTTAATCTCTCCATTTCTTAATTATGCATTTAATACCAAGTTGCTCACAAGGCTTTAAATCCATAACTTCACTATCTCCGTACATTACCACTTCATTTTTATTTATTTTATATAGATTCAAAGGTATCATATAAAATAGAATATTGGGTTTACAATAAGCATAATCTTGTGAAAAGAACATATCTTTAAATTTATTTATTGTATCGTATCTTTTTAATATTTCAATTGTTGCACGTTTTGTTGTTAAGCCCGTATTTGAAATTAAAATAATTTCAATTTTTTTGTCTAAAAGTAGTCTTAATAATTTTTCGTTTAAATCTGGTTTGTATTTTTCTATAATTAATTTATCGTATTCCTCCAAAATTTTTTCTGTATAACTTGCATTTATGTTATTAGATAAAAGCATTTTAGATACACGTTCTTCTGGTTTAATAGATATTCCTTCTAATTCTTGCATTTTGAATTGTAAAATTTCAGTTTCTATTTTATCTTTCCAAAATTCCACATTAGCATAATTAGTAGTTTTACAAATAATACTTGCTCTATCATAATTTATATTTTTTTCATTTTTATTACTAAATAACAAAGTTTCCCATACATCTAACAATACATACTTAATATTATCTTTCTGTTCCATTTTCCTTATCACCTTTTGTTTCTATTTTACGTTGGCTTTCTTTTTTCTTTCTATTATATCTATCTTTCATAGTTCGATATTGAATTGGGAATTTCTCTGGATTTGGTATATTCTTAAATACTTCTGGAATTAAATCATAATGTATATTGCAATTATCTACTCCGAGTTGTTCACAATAATCAACAACATCTTGATCTAAATAACCAGCTACAGTTATTTCTTTTCCAAAACTATGTACCTTATCAGTAGCATATTTTACCATATCTTTGACAGCCTTATCTTTCATAGAATAGAATTCTTTTTTTTCTCTATCTGCTCCTAATATTAAAGTTGTTAAATCATTTAATCCTACAGTATAATTGTCAAGTCCTAATTTTTCAAATTCATCTAATCTTATAATTGATGCTGGTGTTTCTAACATCATTCCTATTTTTCCCTTATACCCAAATTTATTTCTTAGCAAATTAACTACGATTTCCATTTCTTCGACTTTTGAGACAAATGGGATTATTATTCCTAAATTAGGATTATCTTTACTTGCATTAACAAAGCAACTTAATTCTTCTAAAAAAGCTTCTTTACCTCTCAAATTTCTCCTTATTCCTCTAGTACCAATTAAAAATTGTTTTTCTTCAAATTTTTCATCTGCTCCATCTAACACATTAATTTGATGAGGTACTAAATCGGCTGTTCTATACCAAACTGGCTTTCCTTTAAATTGATTTGATACTTTTTCTAAATAATTTGTTACAAATTCTCTAAATTCTTGTATAGGAAAGTATTGTAATTTTTCTATGCAAAGATTTTCCCCTCTTATCATACCTACACCATCAAACATAGAAAAAACAATATCATTATCATCTAACTCTTCAGCATTAAGTCCTAACATATATTTCATTTTATTTTACTTCCTTTTCCTTTTCCATCAAATTTCTCCTTCTTTTGGTATTTTCTTTTATTTTGGATAGTAAATCTAATTGTGGTAAATCATTAAATTTTTCATTTAATTGTGGCAAGTTTGAATAGTTTACTGTTATTCTTTCTACTCCTAATTCTTTATAAAAATTGATATCTTCTTTATTCAGATAACCCGCTATTGAGAATGGTATTTTATTAGCTTCACATATATTTTGAGTATACATTACAGCTTTTTGTATTGTTGGATGTTTTTTGTCATGATAATTCGACTCTCTATATGTTCCTAATAGAAGTGATGTCAAGTCATTTAGACCTATTGTTATATTATCTACTCCCTCTTTAACAAAGCTATCTAGTTCCAATAAGACACTTGGTATTTCAGCCATTATTCCAATTTTTCCTTCATACCCAATATGTCTAATGATTGATTTAATTTTTTTATATTCTTCAATATCCTTAATATATGGAATGATAACACCTAAATTCTTATATTTTTCATATACTTCTTTTATTATTAAACATTCTTGTTTGAATGTTTCTATATAGCTTAAATGCCTTCTTACTCCCTTTGTTCCAATAAAGTGCCATTTTTCTATAAATATATCATCAGCACCATTTAATGTTGCGATCTCATTTCCTGTTAAGTCAGTAAACCTATACCATACTTCTTTTCCATCAAATATATTACATATATTTTCCAAATAATTTTTAAAATATTCTTTGCATTTTTCTGTTGTAACATATTCATTAATATTTCTACATAAGTATTCACTTCTGATTAGACCTACCCCCACAAATTCTTTTGCTAAATCTTTTGTAATATTTTCTGCATTTACTCCTAAAAATATATTAGTCCCCATTTTCAATTTCATCCTTTATTCTTTTAATCGCTTCTATTATTTTTTCTTTTTCCGCTCCCAAAGAGACTCTCAAATATCCTTTTCCAGATTCACCAAAACAGCTACCTGGAACTGTTGCAACTTTTGTATTATATAGTAATCTATCTGCGAACTTTTTATCATCTTCTTCAAGTTCTTTACAACGTAACCATATATATAAGCCACCTTCTGATTTCTTACAACTTAATCCTTTTATTTCATTTAGTCCATCATATAATAATTGCATTCTCTCACTCATAATTTGTCTTGCATTATCAATAAAATATTCCATTTTATCTTTTTTATTTGCAATAGCATATTGAACTATAGAAGATGAATACATAGCAGTAAATAAAGCAAATTTTTCCATCTGTTTCATTATTTCTTCATTTCCTATTACATATCCTATTCTTAGACCTGCTATAGAATATTGTTTTGAATATGACCTAGATATTAATGTTTTAGTGTAGAAATTCATTGGAGATTTAAAGTTATTGTCATTATAATAATAATCACAATATTCTTCATCACTAATTATGTATAAGTCATATTTTTGAGCTATTCCTGCTAATGTTTTAAGTTCTTCTTCATTATAAATAACTCCAGTTGGATTATTAGGTGTATTTATTAAAATTGCTTTTGTATTATTATTAATTTTAGCTTTCAAATCATCAAAATTTATATGAAAATTATCTTCTTCACGCAAACCTATTGATACTGGAATTGCTCCAACACACTTTATCATTTCTTTAAGATGTGGCCATAATGGTTCAAATAATATTACTTCATCTCCATCATTTAATATTGTAGAAAATATATAAAACATTCCCATTGAGCCACCAGGTGTTATCATTACGTTACTTTCAGATATTTTACTATTTATTTTTTCTTTAGCTTCATTTGTAATTATTCCTATTAATTCTTGGTTTCCCCTCAATGGTGGATAGTGTGTTTTTTTATTATCAAAAGCCTCATTAATTCCATCTTGTATTTCCTTTGGGCAGTCTAAATCTACATCACCTACTTCTAATCTAATTATATCATTTCCTAAAGCATTAGCTTTTTCAATTACTTTTGCTATTCCAGAAAATTGTAAATCTTCAACTTTTTTGTTTATTTCCATCATTCTATTCACCCTTTCTTAATTACATTTAATTATTGTTTTTAAACCTTGTTTTATATTCGCTACATTATCAATTGCATTTTGTGCTTCTTCTAAACTATATATTGGACATATAATATCTTCATAATGCTCTTTTACAGAATCTAAAACTTCTTCTGCTAATTTATAGTACTTAGCTGTTGCTAAAACAGAACCAACATATTTATGTTCACTTCTACAGATAACACTTGGACTTATACTAGTTTCTCCTGTATCTGCAAAATTTCCCATTTCTATAATTGTACCTCCTCTTCTAACCAATTCTTTTGATTGATTAAATGCTTCCAATGTTCCAGCACACTCATACACTAAATCTGCACCCAATCCCATGCTTTCACTCTGTATGTTATTTATAGTTGTTTCAATATTTTCCATTAATATTGCTCTATTTATTCCTAATTTTTTTGCGGTTTCTATTCTATTTTTTCTTATATCTATAATGTATGGATTATATCCCATATTTTTTAATTGTATTGCTATAAATAGTCCTATTGTTCCAGCCCCCTGTATAACAATATTTAATTCTCTATTCAATGTTTTTTCTGCATTTTTCAAACCTTTTTCTACAGCTTTTGTTGTAACCGCAACTGGTTCAAGTAAAGTTCCATAACCAAATTTCCAATCTTTGTTTACCTTATATACTTTAAACCCATTCAATATAATTGCATATTCTGAATATCCTCCTCCTAAAACAGGATATTTGTCCATAGGTACATTTAAACCATATGTTGTTCTATGTGGGCATATTTGTTCTTCTTCTGGCAATTCTTTACAGTATGGACAAACTCCACATGATTTTCCTGGAACTAAAGCTACTACATCTCCCACTTTCATTTTCCCATTAATACATTCCACATCACAATTTTTTGATATTTCTATTATTTCTCCATACAATTCATGACCTAATACGGATGGATATTGTGTTGCTTTAAATCTTCCTGCATATACATGAGGATCTGTTCCACAAACTCCACAAGCATAAACTTTTATTAATAAGCCTTCCCTTAATTCTGGTACTTCTACCTCTTTAACATTAATTTTTTCTTTTTCTTCTAATACTACACACTTTGATTTCATTTTTATCATTCCTTTCTTTCTATTTTTATATTTTTTTATATTTTTCTAAGGTTGGCACATAAGATGAATCAACCTCATCTAAATCAATCTTTGAAACTTTATCAATATTCTTTATTAAAGCTTGTACCATTTTAGTTCTAAACTCGCATTCTTTACTTTCTTTTGAATAAAAGCTTCCATAAGAACTTTCGGCAGAAGCTGGACATCCTCCAGCACAAACACATTCTATAGGACAATTTTTACACTCTGGTAATTGTCCAACTATCCTTAGTGCTAGATTAATATATTCTTTATCCTTTATGATTTTCTCCCAATTTTCAATTTTACCAAAATTTCTGAAATATCCAGTACACAAGAATACATTTCCATCTAAATCTACTGCAAATTGTTGTCCCATTCTTCCACAATAATTTAGAACTGGTTTATATAATCTTTCTAAAAGTTTAAACCATTTTCCTGTAACTTGTACTCCCTGTTCAGCTCCGTATATTCTAGCTTCAACCAAGCAATTAATTCTATCCTCTACTTTGTCCAAGAAATCGTATTCACTTTCAAAAATTAGTGTATTTATTTCAACTGATTTTAATCCTATACTTTTGGCTACATCTATAAGTTCCTTTAAATTTTTATAATTGTATTTATTTAAAGTTGCTGCTATATTTATTTTATCAGTTGGGTATCCTCTATCAATTAATTTTTTTATAACTTCTATAGCTTTATCATAACTACCATTTCCATTAGGAAATTTTCTTAATCTATCGTGGCATTCTTTTGGTCCATCTATACTAATTTCTAAATCAGTAGAATGCTTGCCACAGTCACTCTTTTCTATCCAATAATTAATTACTTCATCCGTCATAACTATAGCATTTGTATTAGTATGAAATACTACTTCTATATCTTTGAATTTTTCATTAATATATTCAATAGATTGTTTAATAACTTTAAAATTAATAAATGGTTCTCCTCCATGAAATCTAATATGTACCTTTTTTTGCTTGTTTTTTGTAACAATTTCATAAAATGTATCAATTGCTTTTTTAGCAACATCCCATGACATATTAGCCTTACTGCAATTTAGCCCATTACTTTTTGTTACATCCATATCTTGTGCATCATCAATATAACAATATGAACATCTTAACATACAATTTCCCGTAACATATAATAACAATTTCGTTATACTTTTTCCATTTATTACATCTTCCTTGTAATTTTGCAATATTGGTTTTATAAGTTCATACTCATCTTCTACAGTTTTTATAAAATTTTTATCTTTTAGTTTTTTTATTTCATTTTTATAATTTTCTTCATTTATTTTTTCACTTTTGTTTATTTGTTCTATTAATTCTATCTCTTTTTTAGATAGTTTAGTCAAATTTCCAAAAATAGAATTATAAGCATATATATTGCCATCATTAGCTTTAACATCAACAAAATGTTTTGACATTTCTAACACATTTACTCACTCCTCATTTTTTTTATTTCCCTTTCTATTTTATCATCTTTAAAATATTTATCATTAAGTACCTCATAAAATTTTGGCATTTCTTCATCTCCATAAAATAAATGTCTTGTACTATATATTGCTGGATACCAAAAAGGATTTTCGCTGTCTTTACTCATTATTTTTGCAGCAACTATTGTTTCTGCAAAACTTTTATCTATAAGTGGAGAACTTTCATTTATAATAGCACAAATAATTTTCTTTACATTGCCTCCTTTCCTTTTTATTTCAAATATTATATTATATAGAGTTTCACCTGTAGCAATAACATCTTCTATAAGTATTATATTTTTAGATTTAAAATTAAAAGTCTCTATATTGGTTATAAATTCATTTGAAATTTCGCTTTTCCAATTTCTACTCCATTTTATTTCTATAACCTCTAATGCATCTTTATTTAAAGCTTTAAAAACTTGCTTTCCTCCCTCTCCTACTGTTACTATAGTGTAATCTTTTAAATTGATATTTTTTAGATATAAATAATTTCTTACTTTTTCCATCAAATTATTTATACTTAATATTTTAACTTTGTAATCATACTTACTAATTTCTTCACCTATTCTATTTATATTTTTCTTATTCGGATATGTATTATCATCCAAGATAATAAAATTCTCTTTTATTTCTGATAATATAGTCGTATTTTCTTTTGCTTTATCTAATTGTATTTTCTTGTTATTTACAAGCATTTATCTTACATTCCTCCTTAATTAGATTCCATATATTATTTATTGTTTCATCACTTATAATTATTTTGCTATTAATAACTTCTAGCTCACTATCTTTAATATTTAATTTTTTATACAATAATTTAACATATTCTATAACTTTTTTTATAGAGAATAGCTCTCCTAATTCTAATTTATTATCTCTTGCCTTTTTAGCATCATTAATATAATCATGAATACATCTCATAATATTACATTGCAAATAATCGCTTTTGCAGAACTCACATTCAATTTTTGAATGTCTTTTTATTATTAAATCATATTCTCTTTTTTCCCACTCATAAAAATATTTTATATTATCTTTATCAATTAAAATATTTTCTAATATATATTTCTTTATTTGATTGTTATATTCATTATCTAAGTATAAATCAGTCCATAATACTTTAGAAAATATTTTACCAATATATAAAGAATATAGTTTTAGCATATTTATCAATTTGTCTATGTTTGAATATTGATTCATATTACTTTCAAATTCTTCATATACTGCATCATAAAATTTAGTATCTTTAACAGATTTTTTCAAATTAGTTAGAAATTTTTTTTCATTTTCAAATAGAATTATTGAATCAGTAATCTTCTTAATTTCTCTCCAATTAGAAAATAATTTCAATATATCATCTTGTTTTCTTTCTATTAAGTTACATTTTTTCGCTCCCATACTAAATATATCTATGCATTCAGGTAGCTCATAATTTAAGTTTGAATATTTCTTCACACTTTCTACCAACGCATAGATATATTGGACAGGAATAATGTGGATTTCTACTGGAAATTCACATATGTTCTCAAATATTTTTTTATATTTCTTTTCTATTACAGATATACATATTAAATCTATATCCGACTTGTCTTGTGCATAGCCTCTTGCAACAGAGCCTCCTACTGATACACTTATAAAGCTATTTTTATCTACAATTTTTTCAAAATCTTTTTCCATAAATTTCATTGCTTTCTCTGAATAACTGCTTGCCATTTTTTCTCCTTTCAAAATTGATTAATTCCATTCCAAACATAATCAAATTTCATTCTATTTCCGCATATTATTTTTTTAGTCTGTTTAGTTAATTCATCAATGATAGTTTCGTTTACTTTGTATGCATCTTTATTTAATCTTATTTGTTTTATTCTCTTATTCCAATATGGCATATATTTTTTCATGTCTTTAAGTTTATATGCTAATATCGTTTCTTGATCATCTTTTATTTTATTTAAAATATTATTTTCTTTATATTCATCTAAAATTTGTTCTTTATCTAAAAAAATTAAATAATCTATTTGATTTTTTTTATTTAATGGCATAGTTATTCTCATTTCTTTATCTGGTAAAGTAATTTTTTTTCTAATTCTCTCTGACATTTTTTTTGCATCTATAAAACCGTATGGAATTTTATTATTTACAAGATATAATACTTTTTCTTCTTTTGCTGTCTGTTTTTTATTGGTTATTCCCATTTCAACTGCATAATCCATAGATATTTTTATATCTGGTCTCCACAAGTAAGTGCAAATTTTTTTATTATATTCAAAAATAGGCAATTGATCATTTCCTAGAAACTTTGCTCCCTTATTCAGCATATTTAGTAACATTGTAGTTTTTCCATCTCCTTTGCTTCCTATAACTAAATATGTTTTATTTTCGATCATAAAACCAGAACAATGAAGCCATACTATTCCATCCATAGCAGATAGCTTAACTATAGTTTCTCTTATTAAATTATTTAATTCAGTCAAATCACATATACTATTATGATAATGGTAAATTTGTCTTGTTTCATAATTTACTTGTGTACTGGTATTGATTGAACTAATAAAATAAATATCCCATTCATCAGTGATATCAAATTGGGAATCTTTTGTTAGAAAAGATTTCCAAAACTCTGAAAATCTTTTCAATAACAAATTATCCAAATAAATATTAAGTTTATAATTTAAAAAATATAATTCAATTTTCCCCATTATTTAACCTTTACATTAACTATTTTATCTAATTCTTCTGCAGGTGAATGCTCTTTAAATAGGTAACTGTTTACTAGTACACTATCAAAACCTTCAATAAGTGCTTTATAAACATCTCCAGCTTTTCCTACTCCTCCATCTAACATTACTTTAGTATTTGATTTAGATTTAATATATTTCATAGCATTTATAGTTTTATCAGAAATTCCATTTCCAGATGATATTTCTGAACCAAGTATTCTTATCATTGGACATTTTAAATCTAGTAATTCATCAATAGTTTCTTTTTCTGGTGCAATTAACGGCCATATTTCTAAGTCTTGTTCCATCAATTTCTTTGTGGCTTTAACAACTTCATCATTTATACTCCATTTATGATTAGAATCCAGTACTTCTAACTTTACAGCTCTTTTTCCTCCCATTTCAACTGCTTTAAGAGTTCTTCTAATTACTTCTTCTGCTGAATTTTGTAAATTTATATTCCAAACAGGAATATAATTAGTAGTATCTATTCTTTTTGATAGTTCTCTCCAGTTTGCATCACCATATCCAATTGGTAGTAAATCCCATTCTTCAATATTATCAATATTATGTGTATTTATTGGTACTATATTGTTTTTTGAACTTTCTAGCATTTTTATTACCATATTTATACTTACTATATTGTTTTCATTTCCAAAGCAGTGTATTAATCTTGGTACTTTTAAATATATATTTTCCATATTATCACCTTTCTTCATCTTCTAATTCTATAATATTTTTATTATCTCTATTTTCTCTTTTTCTTTCAGTTAATAGTTCTGACCTTTCTCTAGTGTAATATATATCTAAAGTGTGCATAGCTCTAGTGATTGCAATATATAATAATTTAGCATCTAATTCATTATTTCCATATTCTTCTTTGCTGGCATCTGATAAAATAACAGAATCAAATTCTAGTCCTTTCGATAAATAAGAAGGTATAACACTTATTCCACCTTTATATTCGGTTGCCTTGTCTGAAATAAGATTTGCTGGTACTTTAGCTTTTACTAATTTTTTGTATAACTCCGTTGCTTCTTGTAAAGTTTTTGTTATAACAGCAATATTCTTTTTATCTGACTGTAGCAATTCATTTATCCTACTTGTAATTGTTCCTACTAGTTCCTTTTCATCATGTTTTGCAATATTTACTGGTACACCCTTTCTTATAACAGGTTCTCCTAATTTAACATTTATTCTATCTCTTATCTTATCAATAACGTCATTGCCTTTTTCCATAATTTCCATAGTTGTACGATAACTTTTTCCTAATTGTAGGATCTCGGCTTTTCCATCAAAAATATCTTTATTTACCTTATCCCAATCGTTAGTTCCTCTATACGAATAAATGCCTTGTGCTATATCTCCTAATATTGTCATACTTTCGTTTTGTAAAATATCCTTTAATGCTGCAAATTGAAATTCGCTGTAGTCTTGTGCCTCATCAATAACAATATGTTTAGCACTTTTAGCTATTTCCGTACCTTTTATTTTATGTTGAATATACATCAGTGGTGCTAAATCTTCATATTCAACTTCTTTGCTACGTGGATTGCTCAATAATTTTTTTTGCATTTGTGTAACTATGTCTTGAGGAACAATACCATCAGTTTGTTCTCTTAATTGTGAAACAAATTCCTTGTATATTTCTAATGCCGATTTTTTTCCAGCTTTTTTTGAATAATTTGCAAGCAATTTTTTACCACCATTATCTAGTAATTTTAGCAATGGATCATACTTGTCAAATATTTCAAATTTTTTCTTCTTTCTTTGTTCTTCTGGTAAATTTTGGTCTATTTTTTCAATTTCTAATTGTCTTTTCCTTCTAATTAAATCTTCTATCATTTCTTGATTGTTCTCAATAAAGCTGCCTAACCTTCTTACATAAGTTTTAAATCTGTCCTCCATAGGAGTTCCTTCCCTATGGAATTGTTCATTAAATCCTTCTCTTAATTTTTCTTTAGAAAGAATAACTATATCTCCAACTTTTAAATCTTCATCTGGTAAAAAGCCTAACTGAGTTGCTTGTAAATATTCATCTAATAATTTTTTATATTCTAATGATGATTTAAATCTTGAAGTTCTTTGTTCTATATCATCAATACTTTTTCCATTATTAACTATGTCTGCAAGCTTTGAATTGGAATTCTCAATTTTTATTCCTTTTCCTATTATCTCTTTTGCAAAATCTTCAAACGTTAACTGCGAAACATCATCTACTCCTAAATCTGGTAAAATTGCGGAAATATAATCTAAGAAAAATTTATTAGGTGCTATAATAAGAAAATCTTGTGGCTTTAACTCTTTTTCATGCGCATATGCTAAATATGCAATTCTATGTAATGCTACAGTAGTTTTACCACTTCCAGCCACTCCTTGTACTATTATAGGTTTTCTCAATTTTGCTCTTATTATTTTGTTCTGTTCAGTCTGTATAGTGGATATGATATTCTTTAGTCTATTATCTGCTGAAGCTGATAAATATGGTTTTAATAATTCATCATTTGTAGTAATATCCACATCTGAAAAAGATTTCAGTTCACCCTTTTCTATATCATACACTCTTTTTAAACTTAAATCACCCTTTACCTCTCCTGTTGGCGCTTCATATGATACGTTTCCTAACCTTCCATCATAATAAAGACTTGCTATTGGCGTTCTCCAATCAATTACTTGGAGATCTGCATTATTTCTAAATACAGAACATTTGCCAATATATATCTCTTTTTCTTTTTGATCTCCTTCCTCTCGAAAATCAATCCTTGCGAAATATGGTGCATTTAAAGATCTAGCCAAATCTCTTGATTTCTTTGCGTACATTCCTGTTAAATGTTCAATAACATAAGGGTCTTCCGATTTTGGATCAAATTCTTTATATAATCTTCTAATATTTTCTTCTGATTGTTGAATTTGTTGTTGCATAATTTCTATTGTTTCTTTCAAATGTTTTTTTTCTTGTGTTGTTTCTTTTATTTGATCCTCTTTACTCATTGCTTACTCCTTTCTCCAAAAATTCTTTTATATTATATAATAAATTTACATAAAAGTAAAGTTTTAATTATACTTTTTTTAGCTTTTTCTAATATTCTAGGTATTTTTATTGTCTTAGAAATGAATTTATGATACAATGTCAATAAAATTTTATGTTGGAGGTAATTTATATGAGATTTCGGAATGCCAATTTTAGTAGAATTTCATTCATTAGCAGAAAATATCGAATTGTGTCATGAACTTAATTTAGACTTTATTGAATTAAATTTAGATATACCCTATTGCTTTCCAGAAAATATGGATAGTAAATTATTAAAGGAAAATAACTTTACAATTCATTTATCGGAAAAAGTTGATGTTGGAGAGTTAAATAATTCTTTACGTGAATTTTATTTAAATGAAATAGAAAAAATAATATCCTTTGGTACAAAATATAATATTTTTAAATATAATCTTCATCTCGATCCAGGTATTCATTTTTCATTACCTGATAAAAAAGTATTTATCTATCAAGAATACTTAAGTGATTATTTAAAAGCTTATAAAAGTTCTTGTGATATTCTTTCAAATATAGCAAATAAATATAATGCTACTATTTTATTTGAAAATGTAAAGATGGAAACTTTTACATTAAAAGCCATTGAAATAATTTCAAATTATGATAATTTATTCTTTACATTAGATTTAGGACACAATATTAGATATGGAAACATAGCAAAAGAAAAGTTCTTAAAATATGATAATAAAATTAAACATATTCATTTACATGATTTTAATGGTTCAAAAGACCATCAGGAATTATTTACAGGGATATTAAATATTAAAGAAGAATTAGATTTTTGTAAAAGTAAGAATTTAGATGTACTTATTGAGGTAAAACGTAAAGAAGAACTAGTTAACTCTGTTAACAAATTACATAAATTAAATTATATGAATTAGATGTTTCAACAAGAAGAATACAAGATTGTTTTTAATTATATTAAGAAGTTTGTATAAACTTTAGACTTCTTATAATAAATTTTTAGAATTTTAGTAATTGAATTGGTAATTAATAAAGTATGTTAAAATTTCATTTCTAGCATACTTTATTTACATTGATATGATATAGCAAATCTACCATTAATTGATATATACTCTACTCGGAATATGAGAGTTTGAAAACCAAACCTACTGGTGTAAAATCTCCTGGGTGTGAAAAAAGAACTACCCATTTTCCCCTATAATCACTTAAAGAAATTCTCCCCATCGTTGTATTTGCTTCAAAATCTGGTGCATATGTACCTATTTTTACATTTCCGTTCATCATAATTTCGTAATCCATAAAAACCTCCATTCGAGAAATAAACTAGTTATTACTCATAAAAAAACTAAACTCAGTTCATAATTTATAATATATTATGAACCCAGTTTAGTTTTGGTTACTTATATTATTTAAAAAATTCCAGCAATTTTACATTGCACTCTTTAGATTCCTTCATAACATTTCTAATTATTCGTGACAAATACGTTTATATATTAGACAGATTCTCTTTATACTATTTGAATTAATTCAATTAAATCTTTACCATCAAATAACAATTTTAATACTCCTGGCGAATTTAGATTAATTGTTTTCCCATTAAATTCAAGTTGATTATTATTATTTAAATTACACCACTTCATCAATAGAAATTTGATAGATGCACCATGACTTACAATAGCTATGTTTTTTTTCAAATTTTCAGAAAGAACGTGATTAAATGCTTTCTCCATTCTATTTGTTACTTCTATTCTACTTTCTCCATCTACATTTTTCAATTGTTCATCTAATAATTGCTCTACTGTAAAAGAGTTTTGTTTTATTTTTCCCAACTCCTCTAGTTTTTTTAAATCTCCGTAACTTTCTTTCATTAAAGTTTTCATCTATATTAATTTCTATATGATTTTGTTTTGCTATGTACTTAGCAGTTGCAATAGCTCTAACATAATTACTAGACCATAGTATATCTATATTGCTCAATTCTTTTAATTTACTAATTTCTTGTGCCTTCTTTTCTCCTTCTACAGATAATATTATTTTTTCATTACTTATTTGGCTTTCTTCATTTTTTACAATTTTATTCTCTATTTTCAATTGTTCAGAATGTCTTATTAAATATACTTGTGTTAAATTCCCCATAAATATCAACCTCCAAAACTATTATATCAAAAAAAATTATCCTATACAATTGTATAGGATAATCTTCACTTTACTTTTTAATTATTTCCACATCTCCTTGATATTGTTGAATCGCTTTACTTAACTCAGAGACTTGTATCTCTCTATCTGTTTCAATCAATATTGTAGGTCTTCTTGAGAAACTATTACAATACTTTAGTGCATATATAAGAGCATTTGAATTTCCAGTATAATCAAACTTAATTGATGTGCTGTTACTTTTATACGCTCTCACAAGCTTTTCTTCAATTTCTACTGGCTTAAGTCTCCTTCCATTCTCCTCCAATAAAATAATTTCAGTATGCTGTGGAAAAAGTTTATACTTAAAATAAATTTTATTACCTTCTCCACCTTCTCTCTTCTTTAACTCGTATATATCAAATCCCATTTTTATTGCTAATATTAGCATATGTGGTCTGATATTACTACTTGCTACAGTCACAGACAAATAGTCTTTTTCCCTTGCAAGTTCTATTAAGTTTTCAAAGAAAATCTGAGTTATTCCTTTCCCTTGAAACTTCGGTAAAACACCTCCATACCAAGCATACATATTTTTTTCTTGATTCTGGTCAACTATAATACTATAGCCAATCAAATCCGAATCCTCTTCATATACAAAAATGTATAACTTATTAGTTTTACATTTTTTGTAGTAACTTGAAATTGGGAAAGCTTTACCAAAAATTTCTACATGTAATGGAATTATAATATTTATGTCTTGAATTTCCTTTATTATCATTAAATCATCTCCTCAATGTTTTTCAGTTTCTGACTCATTATCAATATTTGTTTTATGCCATCATGTTCAGGTCGCTTTACTGTTGTTTCAATGATAATAGGAACAATCAGACCATTCTCTACAATGAATTTCAATACACTTTCTACATCCATTATACCTTCTCCTAATTGTAAGTGGTCTGTGCCTAAATAATCATGAATGTGAATTTGTTTAACCATAGACAAAGTACATGACATTTTTTTTAATTGTGCTAAGCAAGGTCCTTGTGCGATTTCCTCCTTATGAGCTCCAAATAATAAATGTCCTATATCTAAGCATATTCCTACATTTGTAATTTCTTGTTTACACAATAAAGCACATAATTCATCAATTTGCACTAAATACTTATAATTGTTACTATCAGTTTTCTCATTTTCAAGTAACAATATATAGTTTTTAGGTAAATCCATTGAAATACTTAAAATATATTTTAAATATTCATGAAAATTACCATATGGAATATGCGTTATTAGATGAACTTTTTTTGTGCTTCTATAATACTTAGTTTTAAATCATATCCTTGATTAAATACAGTATAATATTT
>CABUKD010000020.1 GCA_902492105.1 uncultured Clostridium sp. | reverse complement strand
AATATTTATTTTACTAATTTATTTCCTAAATTTAAATTAGCCGAAACATCAGTAGAAATTCCACCTATTAAACTTCTCATATAAGAATTAGCTTTAATTAAAGCATAAATTCCACCAATATAAACTAATTTAGAAAAAACATTTTCAGTATTAAAATCTACAGAAAATAAAATTAATAAAATAATAGAAACAAAACTTTGTTGTAACAATAAAGACAATAATGTTCTAAAACAAGTTTTAAATAGCCAAGATGTAGATTGATTTATTAGACTTAAAATAGCAAAAGGTGTAAGTAGAATAAAAATCTTTATTAAAATAAAACGAAGTGAATAAGAAAAAATTAAATTAAATAAACCGATTGAAATAAAACCTTTAATTAATCCATCAAAAGAAAAAATATTAAAATCAGTTTCTCCTACCGAAATAATACTATTTAATTCATTAATTAATTCCGAAAAAGAAATTTCATGTCCTAATAAAGAACTACCAATTCCCCTAATTGCATCAGATAGAAAACTATTTAATGTTAACAATTGTTCACAAAAGAAATAAGAGCAATTCATAATAATGCCAAAAATTAATAATTTAAAAATAAATTGATAAGGTCTTTCTACTTGTAAATTCATGTAATAAGAATATAGTAGGCGAATGGCATAATAAATAGAAAAACCAATTAATAAAGAATTTGCAATTAATAATATGCCATTGGAACTATTTGTTCCAAATAGATTTTCAAATAAAGAATCATTTAAAATACTACTATTAATAAAAGTAAGATTATCCAATATGGAATAAACGCTATTATCAATAGAAGAAAAAAGAGTTTGAAAAATGGAATTGATAGTTTGAATAATAGTATCAGTAAGAGAAACTGACTGTTCCAAAAAGCATCACCTCCTTAAGCCAATAATGTTTGGATTGCAGATAGAACTAAATCTAGAATTAGAATAAATGCATAAGAAAATAAACTGCCTCGAATCAATTTTTTTGCAATTCGTATTCTTTCTTCATCTCCAAAACTAAATTTTTTCATAAAGGCACCAACTGCTACAGCTACTGCAGCAGCAGGAGTAGCTAATATTAGTAACCAGTCTTCTATTTTTTCAAAAGCAGAATTTAGTTTGTCTACTACTTCTGGGGCTCCATTAAAAATACTAGCTTGTACAGAAGAAGAAAATAAAAACAAAATACTTAATAGTATAAATAAGAATTTGAAATAAATAGAAATATGTTTGGTATTTTGCAATAATTTTTTAGAAAAAGAAATTTGTACCATAAAGACCTCCTAAATAATATTAAATTAATTAAAAATGATAAAAAAACAAATAAAATAAAAAAACAAATAATAAATAATTAAAAATAAATAATTAAAAATAAATATTAAATAATAAAAAGTAAATAATTATAAATAAAATAAATTAAATAATTAAAATTAAAATAATAATTCATTAAATATAAATAAAATTAAATAAAAAATAAAATAAATTAAATTAATTATTTTTAAAATAAGGAAATAATTGAATCTTTTCTGGGGGAATAATTTGATTTCCGTCTGATAAAAATCCTAAAGCTTGAAAATTTTGTAAGGATTGTGTAAAAAAATTCGTATCATAAATAAAATCAGAATGAACATAAGTACTAATTGTTTCAGAAATACTAGAATTTTTAGAATTAAGTGAATTAGTAAAATAACTAAAAACAGTTTCTTTTGCATTTTCTGAAATTCCTCTAGAAATTTTTTCTTTATCTTCTTTTCCAATTTGTTTTTGCACACTTTCAATTGTAAAAATATCATCATTTCGGAACCACAATTTGTTAATTAAATTTTGAATAATTACTTTTACAGCAGATTCATCATGCAAGGTATTTAATAAAGAAGTGTAACTTTGTGTTGCTACAATATTAATACATTTTGCTTCTCTACTTTGGGCAAAGAAATTAGAATCTGTAGAAGTGCAGTATTCTGCATATTCATCAGAAATAAAACAAGCTGTGCGAAAGTTAGATTCTTTAGAAAGTCTTGTCATTACATCAGTTTGAAAATCTAATTTTAAATATGCTGCTACCATTTTAGATAAATTGGTGTATTCATTACTATTCATGTTTAAAACAACAATTTTTCCTTTTTGCAAAACTTCTTCAAAACCATAAAAATTTTGCTCTTGTTTAGTGGGACTAAAAGTTTTTAAAATGTCATAATCAGAAATAAAAGTATTCGTAATACGGGTAATTTCAGATTTTAAAATAGAAGAAGTTCTTGAATCTAAACTGAAAAATTCCTTTTCGAAAAAAGTTAAACTAGATAATAAATCATAAATTTGACTTTGATTTAATTTATTTTCAAGAAATTTTTGGCGGAGTAAAACTGTTTTTTCTAAATAATAATTAGGAATAGTAACTAATTTGTGTAACTCTTGAAAAGTGACGTAATTTTCGTTATATAATCTACAAAGTTTAATACATTCTTCTAATATTTGAGCAGATTTGTCTAGCCAATAAGATTCAGAATTATTTTGTGAAAATAAAAGTAAAATTGTTTTTAGGCGGTTGGCTAAAATGGATGGTTTTAAATTTGGCTTATCTAATGGATTGTAAGTATATTTTCCATTCAATTCAATTGTAATTACGTCATCTTCTCTATTAAATTCTTTTGCAAATTCTAATACTTTTTGATAATAGTTACCTTTTACATCTAAAATAAGCATTCCTAATTTTTTATTTTCATTATTATGTTCATAGGAAATGAGTTGTTTTGTAAAAGGGTACATAGCACTACTTGTTTTTCCGGTTCCAATGGTTCCTGTAATAAGAATATTTTGATATAAACTTTTTTCTGGTAAATAAATAAGTTCTTTTGTTTTTTCATTTTGTCCAATTAGTAATTCCAATGTTTGTGGTTTTATGGGATTGATGAATGCATAAGAATTTGTTTTATTTTTATGTTTTTCTTTTTTGGGAGTATTAGTAGTGGAATTATGAAAAGGTATAAAAGTTAAAAGTTTTAAAAGAAAACGATAAAATAAATTGGAGAAAAAATAGGAAGCAAATATAAAAGTAATAATGAACCAAATTTTAGCATATTTCCATATTATAGGTTGCTCGGTACAAATGTCAAAGGGATGTAGTCCATAATCTACAATAATGTGTTCTGATTGATATAAGGGTAAAAAGATTTGATATCCAATATAACAAAAAAGAAGCATAAAAAGTAGGGTAAACAACAAGCGTTTCGTTCATAAACACCTCCTTATTGAGAGTTAAAATTTTTTAATTTTAATTTGGAACCTTGCAAATTGTGGAAAATTTTAATATCGAAAAAAGTGTATACTGAATACAAAAGTATAAAAGAATTAATGAAAAGCAAAATAAAAAAGTAATCAATTAAGTCGATTTTACATTCCTCCTTACAATTTTTACCATTTTATATTATTTTTTTCATTTTGTCTATACTTTTTTGAAAATTTGTGATAAAATTTTAATATTAAGAAATACTAAAAACAATGAAAAGTTTTCTATACAGCCAAAATAATAAAATAAATTGTTATAGATAACTTTTAAATTAAGAAAGGAATGGAAAACATGGAAATTAATAAAGATATGACAATTGGAGAATTATTAGAAAAAGCTCCTGAAAAAGCAGAAATTCTATTAGAAGCTGGTATGCATTGCTTAGGTTGCCCTGCTTCACAAGCAGAAACTATTGAAGAAGCATGTGAAGTTCATGGAATTGATGTAAATGAATTAATGGCTCAATTAAATGCTTAATGATGTTAATTTTTGAAAAAAATGTAGCAAAAATTAGTGAAAAAAGGCAAAAAGTAATTTAAATATACTAAAAATTCACAAAAAATTCAAAATTCTATTGACAAGTGAGCAAAAATCATGTACAATATAGCTTGTGTTAACCATTTAGGGAAACATAAGCTTAAACTTGGGTCATTAGCTCAGGTGGTAGAGCACTTGACTTTTAATCAAGTTGTCCGCGGTTCGAGTCCGCGATGGCTCACCAAACTAGGATTTAAGCTTAACTTAAATCCTAGAAAATTATTCTAGGCCCCGTGGTCAAGAGGTTAAGACATCGCCCTTTCACGGCGGAGACATGGGTTCGATTCCCGTCGGGGTCACCAAATATGCCACTTTAGCTCAGCTGGTAGAGCAACTGACTTGTAATCAGTAGGTCATCTGTTCGAATCAGATAAGTGGCTCCATTTACTTAGAACTAGGTTTGTTGTAGAACTTGCCTAGTTCTTTGTCATTCTCTAACTCAAACATATAAAGGAGCAAATTTAAATCATGGAAGAAAACAAAGAAAAAAATATAGTCAATAAAGTAGTTCTAGTAACTGGCGGCTCAAGAGGAATAGGTGCAGAAATAGTAAAAATGTTAGCAAAAGAAAACTATTCCATAGTATTAAATTATAACCACTCAAAAGAACAAGCCATCCAAATACAAGAAGAACTAAAAAAGCAAGGAAAACAAATTGAAATATTTCAAGCAGATGTTTCTAAAAGAGAAGCAGTAAAAAAACTAATACAATTTACTATTAATACATTCGGAACAATAGACGTCCTAATTAATAATGCAGGAATTGCACAAGAAAAATTATTTACAGATATCACAGATGATGACTGGAATACCATGTTAAACACAAATTTAAATTCTGCATTTTATTGTACACAAGAAGCTTTACCAGAAATGATTAGAAAAAAAGAAGGATGTATTATTAATATTTCCTCTATTTGGGGAATAACAGGAAGTTCTTGTGAAGTAGCTTATTCTACTGCAAAAGCTGGAATCAATGGAATGACCAAATCTTTAGCAAAAGAATTGGGACCTTCTCACATAAGAGTAAACGGAATTGCACCTGGTATGATAGATACCTCTATGAATGACTATTTAACAACAGAAGAAAAACAAGCAATAGAACAAGAAATTCCATTAGAAAAAATAGGGAGACCAATAGACATTGCTAGATGTGTAAAATGGTTAATGGAAGATGAATACACAACAGGGCAGATTATTTCTATTAATGGTGGATGGTATATTTAAAACATATTATTATAAAATTAAAAAAGAGCTTTTATAAAGCTCTTTTTCTATATAACAAGATTACATCTTTTTCATTTTTATTTAATTTATAATTTTTCTTTTATAATTTCCAGAAATTAATTTTGGTAAATAAGTAATTACTTTATATACTGCTAAACGTATTTTTTTACTCCAAATATAAGATTTTCTTAATTTTCTAGGAGATTCCAAAGAAGTATTTTCTTGTGGAACTAAAGCAAGTTCTACTTTTTCGATAGGAAATACGTAGTTTTGCGTTTCATTGTTATCCCATTCATTTTTATCATTTCTAAAACAGAAATTTAAGGTATCACTAGAAAGAAGCTTAATTTCTGCTTGAAAACCAAGTTCTGTTTTTTCCATTTTAACTTCGCCTAAGTTGTCCCAATTAAGCCCAAAACCATAATGAAGATATACTTCCTCAGAACCATTCTGAAAAAGCAATCCCGTATAAGAAATCTTAACAACTGCATTTTCTACTAATTTATCTGTATTAAAGAAAATATTTTTCACTAATTCCATTTAATAAATCTCCTTATATTTATCTCTTGTTACTCTATTCTGATATTATAATATTAAAAAATAGATAATTCAAGTATTTTTGACAAAAAATTCATTACATTTTTGTTACAATTTTATTACAGATTTCTTTTATTTAGCTACTAAGAAAAAGTCTATTTTAGCTTTAGTTTATTTTTCTTCTTCGGTAGAACCTACTACTTTACCAACAATATAAAAATCCCCTTTAAAATCGATGCAAATATCTTCTATAGATTTATCTTCTGCTCTTAAAACTACACCATCTTTACGAATAACAAATCTACGAATTAATAATTTTCCATCATAACAAAAAAGTCCAATATCTCTATTATCAAGAGGGGTATTAAATTCAATATAAGCATAGGTATTTTGCTTTAATTTAGGTTCCATAGAAGTATCATTTATTTTTACAGCAATAGATGCTCCCGGAATAGTAGGAGGACAGTCTATTAAAGTACCTAATGCATCAAAAGTAGGAATTTTATCATAAGGAATATGGGTTTCAATTTTATAAGAATGATGTTCTTCGGTTAATTCTTTATCATAAGTATACATTAAAGGACGGTAAGGAATACCCATTGTTTTACACATAGTTCTTAGCACCTTATGGCTTGGATTTCTTTCTCCTTTTTCAATATGGGTTAAATGACCAGTATTAATGTTAGTACCTTTCGCAATACCAGCCTTTGTAAGCTTTTTTTCTTTACGAATATATGCAATCATTTCTCCTAGCATAACAATCCCTCTTCTTCCAAAATTTTCTATTAGTATTATATAGAAAAAAATTTTTCTTGTCTAGTACTAATTGGTAAAAAAATAGAAAAAATGACAAAATATCCTACTTTTTTTATTGTAAAATGTCACAAGGTATGGTAATATTATTTTATACAAAAGTATATATTTTTATAGAGGGGAAGAATATGAAAAAAGAAGAAAACCACAACACTGAAATGGAAAAGGAAAACAATATAGAACCAAACGAAAAGTTAGAAAAAACCGAAGAAAATCAGTTAGAAGAACAACAACTAAATCAGCCTCATCAAGAAATAGAAAATGTAAAACAAGAAGTTCAAGAAGAAAAGAAAGAAGAAAATGAGAATCAGACAAATGAACTTCAAGAAAATGAGAATGAAGAACAAATAGAAAATAAGCAAATAGAAGATCAAAATATAAATCCAGAAGAAATTAAAATAACAGAAGAGAGCAAAGATAAGAAAATAAAAACAGAAAAACTCAAAAAAGAAAAAGTAAAAAAAGAAGAAAAGTCTATTTCTGTTTCTACAGAACAAAAAGAAAAACCAAAAGAAGTAACAGTAAAAAAGGGCAAGAAAAAAGTAATTGCCCTTACCATAATTGCTATTATTTTAATTATGGCTATGTTATTTTCTATTATTTTTGCTTTACTGAATATGAATAATAATAAAATCTTAAAGGGCATTTCTATTTTAGGAATTGATGTTGGAAATTTAACAGTGGAAGAAGCAACCAAGCAACTAAATAATGCCATAGAAGAGAGATTCTCAGATGAAAATAATAATCTCATTTTAAAGCGAGGAGAAAGTGAAACTAGTGTAACAGCTAATACCTTTAATGCAAAATTTGACATAGATGCAGCTGTTGCAAAAGCTTATAATATTGGTAGAGATGGTAACATTATTACGAATAATTATGCTATTTTATGGACTTCTATATTCAAAAAGGAAATCGAACCAACTTTATATTTAGATGAAGAACTACTAAAAAATACAATAGATGATATTAGTGCTAAAATGAAAGATAGAGTAATAGAAAGCAGTTATTATGTAGAAGACGAAGACTTAATTATTGTAAAAGGAACACCAGGATATGTTATAAAAGAAGATGAATTAAAAGAAAAAATTTATACACAATTAAGAAATATCCATACAAATTATCAAGTAATTGAAATACCAGTAGAATATAAAGAACCAGATCCTATTAACTTAGAAAAAATTCGCAGTGAAATCTATAAAGAACCACAAGATGCTTATGTAGAAAAAAATCCAACTGTAGTACATCAACACGTAAATGGAGTAGACTTTGGAGTTCCTATGGATGAGGCACAAAAAATTATTTCAGAAGATAAAGAAGAATATACCATTCCTTTAAAAATAACAGTACCAAAAAAGACAATTAAGGACTTAGGAGAAGAAGCATTTCCAGATCAACTTGCTACTTTTTCTACCATTTATGATGCAAGTAATAACAACAGAAGTACCAATATAGAACTGGCTGCTAAAAAAATTAATGGTACAGTAGTAATGCCAGGAGAAAACTTTTCTTTTAATACAGTTGTAGGTAAACGCACAATTGAAGCAGGATATAAAGAAGGAACTGCTTATATTGGGGGAAAAGTAGTACCAGATGTTGGAGGAGGAGTTTGCCAAGTATCTTCTACTTTATACAATACTGCTTTACTTGCTAATTTAGAAATCGTGGAAAGAAGTAATCACATGTTTTTAACAGGATATGTGGCAGCTAGTAGAGACGCTACTGTATATTATGGAAGCTTAGATTTTATATTTAAAAATACAAGATCTTATCCAATTAAAATTGTAGCTTCAGCTAATAATGGCGTATGTAAAATTTCTATGTATGGCATTAAAGAAGAAACAGAATATGAAGTAATTATTCAATCTAAAGTAACATCTTATATAAATTATACAACTACATATAAAAATGATGCTACATTAGCAGAAGGAAAAGAAGTAGTAGAACAATCTGGAGCAAATGGATGCAGAAGTGAAGGATACAGAATTTTAAAATTAAATGGAAAAGTGGTATCTCAAACATTACTTTCTAAAGACACATATAGTGCAAAACAACAAATTATTAGAAGAGGAACTAAAAAAGCAACTACTACTAATAATTAGAAAATTGAATAAATAGAAAGATAATTCAATATTTTATTAGGACTTTAGAGAAAGTTTTTCTAAAGTCCTAATTTAAAAATTGTATATAAAAATATACACTTCCGAAAATTTAGATATATAATAAATATATTACAGCAAAGTTTTTTCATAAAAACGTAAAAAAATTGAAAATAAGAAGGGAAAAAACATGAATATATATGAAGAAACAAAATTTTTAATGAAAAAATATAATATTACAGCTAATAAAAATTTAGGACAAAATTTTTTAATTGAAAATAGTGTAATCCATACTATTTTAGATTCTGCAAAAATTTCAAAAGAAGATTTAATAATTGAAATAGGACCTGGTCTAGGAACTCTTACTCAAGAATTATTACAAAGAGCCAAAAAAGTCATTGCCATTGAACTAGACGAAAGAATGACCACCATTTTAAATGACCGTTTTCGTTTTTATGACAATTTCCAATTAATACACCAAGATGTTTTAAAAGTGGATTTAAAAGCAATGCTTCGAGCAGAACAAATGCAAAGAAAACAGGTTAAAATTGTAGCAAATTTACCTTATTATATTACTACTCCTATTATTATGAAATTACTAGAAGATAAATTACCAATAGAAAGTATTACCGTAATGGTACAAAAGGAAGTAGCAGAAAGACTTACCGCTATACCAGGTGAAAAAAATACAGGAGCAATTACTTATTGTGTATCCTATTATTCTGAACCAACAGAAGTTATGGTGGTTCCAAATCACTTTTTTATTCCTGCACCACAAGTGGATTCAGAGGTAATTCATCTTGAAATTAGGGAAAAGCCACCTGTAACATTAAAAAAAGAAGAAATCTTTTTTAAAGTAATTAAAGCAAGTTTTATGCAAAGAAGAAAAACTTTAATCAATGGACTAGCTAATAGCAACATTTGTACAAAAGAAACAGCAAAAGAAATATTAAATAAAATGAACTTACCAGAAAATACAAGAGGAGAAACCCTTAGCATGGAGCAATTTGCACAAATTGCAAATATACTTTATGAAGAATAAAAAGAAAAGGAACAATAAGGGATTGACAATAACAGTAAAAAATACTATAATTAATATTGTATTTTTTATGCGTCATTAGCTCAGTTGGTAGAGCAGCAGACTCTTAATCTGATGGTCGGAGGTTCGACTCCTCTATGACGCACCAAGATAATATATTAATTAAATAACAAATGGAGCTTAAAAAGCTCCATTTATTTTAAGATAAGAGCAAAAATAGTATAAAAATTTTTACTCTTCTGGTCTTATAATAATAAAACCTGTTGTAATATTAAGATCTAAAGGGAAGAGAAAAGTTCTTGCAAATATTCCATTGTCATGCCACAAGCAGTTGAAAATCTTCCTTCTTCCAAATGAAGAAATTTTGCATCTGAAATACTAATTCCTCCACATTTGGTTAAAGGCTTCTGATTGGCTAAATAATCTTCCAACTCTTCATTAGAAAGAATATCCATACGCATTCTAGCAATGTCACAATTATTAATTACTTGGAGCTTTTGATCACCATTTGCATAAATGAGTGCATTTCCAACATAGGCGTAAATATCATTATGCCCTTGCATAGATTGAATGAGATTTCTGGCTTCCTCCATAGTTTTTGGCTTTCCATACATTACATTTTCAAAAACAATGTTTTGGTCTGCTGCAACAATAATTCTTGGTCCTCTATCTACAGTTTGTTCAAAAACAACTTGAGCCTTTCTCATAGAAATATCTGCCAATTGTTCTTCAAAACTTTTAGACAAGTTCGGAGATTCATCAGCATTACTTACCATTACTTCAAAAGGAATATTTTCCTTTTCCAACATTTGTTTGCGAATAGAAGACTTAGATGCTAAAATGATGGGAATCATTATACCAACCTCCTAAATTTTTCAGTAAGTTCGCTTGGGTCATCATAAAAGATTACTTCTTTTGCCAAATTGCTAATTGTTAAAGAAATATCACTTCCTGTTTTAGCAATAACATAAATTGGTAGACCAATTGCATAAGCGTATCCAGCTCCAATTCCTAAGCCAACACCTTTTTCAGAAAATTCCACAATTAACATGTCACACTTTTTCATGGCAGGAAAAGCATAATCAGGCATCAACTTTGTGCCTTCAGGTAATACAGCTTTTCCATATTTTTCAACATCGCGAGCCATAACTACATTTTTAATACCAGCCTTTAAAAGAGCTTGTGTTAAATCCTCAATCTTTTTCTTGTCCTCCTCGCCATCATGAAATTTCAATGACATAAATGCTTTTTTCATCTCATTACTCCTTTTCTTTATATTACATATAATTGCTATGTGTATTAGAATAGTATCATAAAATCAGAAGAAAGTAAAGAGCAATTAAACTTGCAATACAAATGATAATTACAAAAATATTAAAGAAAATAAAAAAATGTTTTACAAATTGGTTGCGAGCAAAAAAAGAAAGTAGTACAATAAAAAGAAGAAAATAAAAATGGGGTGATAAAAATGTTGGAAATGTTTACAACTGATTTGGAGACAAACAAAACTATAAAAACCAAGCAATATCAAAAAGGAAATTGGATTAATTTAGTTGCCCCCTCAGAAGAAGAAATAAAAACAGTTTGTGAAAATGTACAAATAAAAGAAGATTTTATTCGTTATGCATTAGACTATGAAGAAAAAGCCAGAATTGATATAGAAGATGAAGACAATACCACTTTATTTATTATAGATGTGCCAATATTAGATAAAGAAGGGGATGCTCTTATTTATAGCACTATGCCAATTGGTATTATTTTTGTAAGAGATGACTATTTTATTACAGTTTCAATTAAGAAAAATGAAATTATACAAAATTTAAATCCAAATCAAAGAAAAAATTTAAGTACTTATAAAAAAAGTAGATTTTTATTACAAATTTTATATGAAAATTCTTCTTTGTATTTAAATTTATTAAAAAAAATTAACAAAGAAACAGAAATTGCAGAGTCTGTTTTAAAAACTTCTATGAAAAATAAAGAACTATTAAAATTATTAAGCTTAGAAAAGAGCTTGGTATATTTTACTACTTCCTTAAAAGCTAATGAACTTGTAATGGAAAAAACAATGCGCGGTAAAATAATTAAATTATATGAAGAAGATGAAGATATTTTAGAAGATGCTATTATTGAAAATAAACAAGCAATTGAGATGGCAAAAATTTATAGTGATATTTTAAATGGAACTATGGATACCTATGCTTCTATTATTTCTAATAATTTAAATGGTGTAATGAAATTTTTAACATCCATTACTATTATTTTAGCCATCCCTACAATGGTTGCAAGTTACTGGGGAATGAATGTACCAGTTCCTATGCAAAATTCTCCTTGGGGATTTGGACTAATTATACTATTTTCTATTATTATTGCACTATTAGTAACGCTTTGGCTTAATAAAAAGCAAATGTTAAAATAAAATTTTTGAAAAAAATACCTTTTAAAAAACAAGTATAAAAAAATAAAAATTCCATATAATAAGAATAAACAATTTTTATTTGTTTTTAAGGAGGATTTTTTCATGAAAGTAATAGATAAAATTGCTCTTGTTTTAGTCATAATTGGAGCTATTAACTGGGGACTAGTTGGAATTTTTAATTTCAATTTAGTAGATGCTATTTTTGGTGCAATGTCCATTATTAGCAGAATTATTTATATCTTAGTTGGTATCTCAGGACTATGGGCTATTAAAATCTTATTTGATAAATAAGGAAATAGCAAACTAAAAAGAAGTTTCTTAAAAAAGGAACTTCTTTTTTATAATGGCATTATTCTTTACAATTTAGAAAAATATGGTATAATAGAATAGCTGAAACCTTAAGAAAATAAGAAAAAATGAAAAAATAAAACTTAAGCAAAAAAACAAGGAGGAAAGAAAATGCTTACTGTAACAGGTGTTACTGTTCGATTTGGAAAAAGAACATTATTTGAAGATGTTAATATGAAATTTAATAAAGGTTGTTGCTATGGTATTATTGGAGCAAATGGAGCTGGAAAATCTACCTTTTTAAAAGTATTATCTGGAGAATTAGAACCAAGCAAAGGAGAAGTAAGCAAAGAAAAAACAGAAAGAATTTCTGTTTTGAAACAAGATCACTTTGCTTTTGAAGACTATACCGTAATGGATACTGTAATTATGGGAAATACTGAACTTTATCAAATTATGAAAGAAAAAGAAGCAATTTACAGTAAACCAGATTTTTCAGAAGCAGATGGAATGAAGGCTGCAAAATTAGAAGAAAGATTCGCAGAATTAGATGGTTGGAACGCAGAAGCAGATGGAGCAGTTTTATTAAATGATTTAGGAATTGAGCCAGAAAAACATTATGAGCTTATGAGTAATTTAGAGGCAAAAGATAAAGTAAAAGTGCTACTTGCACAAGCTTTATTTGGAAATCCAGATATTTTACTATTGGACGAACCCACCAACGACTTAGACTTAAAAAGTATTAATTGGTTAGAAGAATTTTTAATTAATTTTGAAAATACAGTAATTGTTGTATCACATGATAGATACTTTTTAAATAAAGTATGTACTCATATTGCAGATGTAGATTTTGGAAAAATTAAAATTTATCCGGGAAATTATGACTTCTGGTATGAATCTAGCCAACTTGCTTTAAAACAAATGAAAGAGGCAAATAAGAAAAAAGAAGAAAAAATTAAAGAATTACAAGAATTTATTGCAAGATTTAGTGCAAATGCTTCTAAATCCAAACAAGCAACATCTCGTAAAAAATCACTAGAAAAAATAGAATTAGATGAAATAAAACCATCTAATAGAAGATATCCATACATAGACTTTAAACCAGACAGAGAACCAGGAAAAGAAATTTTACATGTTAAAAATATTTCTAAAACAGTAAATGGAGAAAAAATATTAAATAATATTTCTTTTACTGTTAAAGCTAATGATAAAATTGCATTTTTAGCAGATAACGAAAATGCAAAAACAGTTCTTTTTCAAATATTAGCAGGAGAATTAGAACCAGATGAAGGAGAATTAGTTTGGGGAACAACCATTACTAATAGCTATTTCCCAAAAGATAATAATTACTTATTTGAATCAGACTTAAGCATTACAGACTGGTTAAGACAATATTCCAAAGATCCTGACGAAACTTATGTAAGAAGCTTTTTGGGAAGAATGTTATTTTCAGGAGAAGAAGCCTTAAAAAAAGTAAATGTATTATCAGGAGGAGAAAAAGTAAGATGCGTACTTTCTAAAATGATGCTTTCAGGAGCTAACTTTTTAATTTTTGACGAGCCAACTAATCATTTAGATATGGAATCTATTACAGCATTAAATGAAGGTATGAAAAAATTTAAAGGTAATATCTTATTTACTTCACATGACCACCAATTAATGCAAACAGTAGCAAATAGGATTATAGACTTAAAAGCGGACGGAATGGTAGATAGAGAAGTAACTTATGATCAATATTTGGGAGTAGAATAAGTGTCAATGGGGACGGAGATTTTTGACAACATTTAAAAAAATCAAAAACAAAATAAAATGTTGTCAAAAATCTCCGTCCCCATTAACACTATTTAGTAATTCATTATAAAACTTTGAAAGATACTTTTTCATCTAAGAAACTGTTTGGAGTATAATCTAAAACAATTTCTGTTGCATTACTTGGTACTTTAAAGTAAACAGAACCTTTGGTTTTTCTACCAGCAGCTAAAGTATCTGAAAAAGTAGAATTTTGTACAGAATAGAACATGTCACAACTATATCCATCTGCATAACAATTAAAATTATAAGATGACGCATAATTAGAGGTAGTATCTACATTTTCAAATTCAAAATCTGCTTTTATTATTTTATAGCCTAATTCTATATCAGTATACTTATAATAATCTGTAAAATTGGTGTTTGCACTTAAAAAACTAATTTTTAATCCATCAATTGTAGCTGTTTGTCCAACAGTATATTCTGTATCTGGCAAAGGAGTGTTTGATGAATTGTTAGATGGAATATCAGAATAAATGCTGTTAGAAAAGATAGAATTAGGATCTAAAATACCATCTTCAGCAGCATTATAAATTCCTACACCTAAAATAACAACAGATACAATCATAAGAATTCCAGATAAAATCGATAGAATTAAACCTGCAATGGCAAATCCTTTTTTGCCTCCTTTTTTTGATTTTTGAACTAAATCTACAATTGCTAAAATAATGCCAGCAAGAGCTGTAAAAACAGCAAAGAAACCAAATACTGGTATTAATGCAATTACACATGAAAGTATACCTAATACTAATGCAGCAATTCCCATATAAAAAACCTCCTCTTTTATTTTTATATTGACATTATATATTAAAATTTTACAAAATACAACAAGAAAGTACAAAATATTCTGAGGCATGCCTATTTTAACGTTACAATCTATTATTGATAATTTATTGCAAGCTTGAAGGAATTGTAACAATAAGCTTGTTTTTTCACAGGGAGTAAGATATAATAATTTAGAAAACAAAAAGGGAAGGAGTTAAGATATATTAATTATAAAATATATCTAGCAAAAAATATGTTTTGTAATCAATGTGGAAATCAAGTACAAGATGATGCAATATTTTGTAATAAATGTGGATTTCGTGTAAAAGAAGAAACAAAAATGGGGAGCATTATTTTTAGAAGAGAAGGCCAATATTATGGCTGTTTGGTGCCAGTTAAAGTTTTTATGGATGGTAACCAAGTAGCAAGTTTAAGTGCAGGACAAGAAGCTTGTATACCTGCTACAGTTGGAAAACATCAAGTGATGTTTAACTTATGGAGTGGAAATGGAGCAGACGAAGTAGAAGTAACAAAGGAGCATCCAAATATTAAAGTGATTTTTAAATTAGGAGTAGGAGTAATTACTTCAAAACCTAAGATTATTAGCATTTTAAATGTGTAAAAAATTGTTAAACATTAACAATGGAGATAGTTGTCAAAAATCTCCGTCCCCATTGACAAAATAAAAAAAGAAAGAGGTTAAAACAAAATGGAAGAACAAAATAGAATAGCTCAAATGATTGCACAAGAGTTAAACATTAGAGAAGGGCAAGTACAAAAAACAGTAGCATTAATAGACGAAGGAAATACCATTCCTTTTATAGCCCGTTATAGAAAAGAAGTAACAGGTGGACTTTCTGATGAAGTTTTAAGAACATTGGGGGAAAGACTTACTTATCTTCGTAATTTAGAAGCAAGAAAGCAAGAAGTGAAAACTTCTATTGAAAATCAAGGAAAGCTAACAGAAGAAATTGTGAAATCTTTAGAAGAAGCTACTACTTTAGCAGAAGTAGAAGATATTTATAGGCCATATAAGCAAAAAAAGAAAACAAGGGCAACAGTGGCAAAAGCAAAAGGATTAGAACCACTAGCAAATATTATTTTAACACAAACAGAGAAAACACCAATTGCAGAAATTGCAGAACAATATATTAATATAGATAGCTTATCAGAAGAGGATAAGAAAAATAAAGATAAAGTAGTTGCAACTGCAGAAGATGCTATTCAAGGGGCATTAGATATTATTGCAGAAATTATATCAGACAATCCAAAATATCGTAAACAAATTAAAAGAATTTGTTATAGAGAAGGCATTATCTCTACAAAAGCAACAAAACCAGAAGAAAAAACAGCGTATCAAATGTATTATGATTTTAATGAAAAAGTAAATCATTTGCCAAGCCACCGTATTTTAGCAATCAATCGTGGAGAAAAAGAAGAATATTTAAAGGTGAAATTAGAAAAGCCAGAAGATAAAATATTAGATTTCATTGCAAGAGATATGATAAAAGGAAATACGCAATTTACCTCTATGTTACAAACTACAATTGATGATAGCTGGAAAAGACTGATAGAACCTTCAATTGATAGAGAAATTCGTTCAGATTTAACAGAAAAAGCAGAAGAACAAGCTATTAAAGTATTTGGTAAAAATGCCAAACCATTACTTCTTGCACCACCATTAAAAGGAATGACAGTAATGGGATTTGACCCTGCTTACCGTACTGGTTGCAAAATTGCAGTAATTGACGAAACAGGAAAGCTATTAGCAACTACTACCGTGTATCCAACAGAGCCACAAAATGATATAGAAGGTGCAAAAAAGGTATTAAAAGAATTCATTAACAAATATGATGTAGATATTATTGCTATTGGAAATGGTACTGCTTCTCGTGAGTCTGAAAGTTTTGTATCTGATATGTTAAAAGAATTAGATAAAAAAGTATATTATGCCATTGTTAGTGAAGCGGGAGCATCTGTTTATTCTGCATCAAAACTTGCAACAGAAGAATATCCAGATATTAATGTTTCTTTAAGAGGAGCCATTTCTATTGCAAGAAGATTGCAAGACCCACTTGCAGAATTAGTAAAAATAGATCCAAAAGCAATAGGAGTAGGGCAATACCAACATGATGTTGACCAAAACAAGCTAACAGAAAGCCTAACAGGTGTGGTAGAAGATGCTGTAAATGAAGTAGGTGTTGATGTAAACACAGCAACCCCATCCTTACTTTCTTATGTGGCAGGAATTAATAAAACCATTGCTAATAATATTGTAAAATATCGTGATGAAAATGGAAAACTAAAAGAAAGAAAAGAATTATTAAAAGTAGCAAAACTAGGAAAAGCAGCATTTGAACAATGTGCCGGATTTATTAGAATTCCAGGAGGAAGCAATCCACTAGAAATTACAGCAGTTCACCCAGAAAGTTATGAAATTGCAGAGAATTTATTAAAACAAATAGGGTATGATAAGAAAGATTTATTAGATAAGGATAAATTAAAAGAAATAAAAGAAAAATTAGCAACCGTAAAAATACCAGAAACAGCAAGCAAGCTAAATGTAGGAGAAATGACATTAAAAGATATTATTGAAGAACTTTCAAAACCAGGTAGAGACCCAAGAGACGAAATGCCAAAACAAATTTTAAGGGCAGATGTATTAAAATTTGAAGATTTAAAAGAAGGAATGGTATTAACAGGAACTGTAAGAAATGTAACAGATTTTGGAGCATTTGTAGATATTGGCGTAAAACATGATGGGCTAGTACATATTTCACAATTAAGTAATAGCTTTGTAAAAAATCCATCTAATGTAGTTTCTGTAGGAGATATTGTAAAAGTAAAAGTAATTGGAATAGATACCGAAAGACAAAAAGTTCAATTATCTATGAAAGATGTTTAATAGGACTATTGGGGACGGGCTTATTTGGTACTATTAATGTCAAAATCCTCCGTCCTCATTGACATTGAAAAAAGAAGCCAAATACCAACAAAAAATAGAGATAAAAACAGAAAAAAGAAAAATAAAAGAGAAAAAAGCACTTGCAAAGTAAAAGAGATATTGATATAATGAGGGTAGAAAAAAGAAGGAAAAACGAAGGAGAAAGAGTAGAAATGCTTGAAAGTACTGAAATAGTAAAAGAGAGAGAGAGAGAGTTACAATTTAAACCACAAACTAAAGAAAATTTAGATTTATTTACTATACTAAAATTATATATAAGATTTCAGAATTTAAAAGATGGATTATGTCTTCTTAGACATAATTCGTCTTAATTTGTGTGAAAAAATCAAAATAATAAATGGAGGAATAGTAAAAATGAAAAAAACAAAAGGTATTACATTAATTGCTCTCATTGTAACCATAGTAATAATGCTAATTTTAGCAGGTGTAACAATTAACATGCTATTAGGAGAAGATGGAATAATAAGTACAGCACAAGAGGCACAAAATACATGGGAAGGTGCAATATTAAATGAACAACAAGAAATTCAAAATTTAGCAAATGAATTAAATAGTATAATTAATGAAAATGGTGGAACAGGAAACTTAACACCAGAAATAAGAAAAGTAGTAGCAACAGTTGTGTCAAGTACAGAAATAAGTGTAAAAGTAACAACTGAAAAGTCAGAAGGACTAAATATAAGATATTCTATAAAGAAACCAGCAGAAGCAAATTTTACAGAAAAAACAACACAAACAGAAAAAACGTATACTTTTAGCGGATTAGAAGATAAACAATCATATGTAATAAAAATAGAGTTGTTAAGTACAGAAACGGAAGTACTTGATGAAAAATTAATAGAAGTAAGTTTAGATGAAATATTTTCAGAAATATATGCTACAACACAGAAGTATACAGATATTGAAGGAAAAACAGCATGGATACCAGCAGGATTTGCAGTAGGAAAAACAGATAAAATAAACAAAATAGATAATGGACTAGTAATAACAAGCCGAATAGATGAAACAAATCATAGTATAGGAAATGAGTTTGTGTGGATACCAATAAATAAAGAAAAATTAGATGACATGTATATTATTGATGGAAATAGTTATCAATTATGTTACGGAGAAGCAACAACTGATATATATAGTAATATTAAGATAGAGCCAGTTGGAACTGTAGATAGCAACACGGAACCTGGTCCATTGTATGAAGCTGCTGCCTATAGAGAGCCGGATATAATATACAGTGATGCAAATAATAATGATTTTCAAGAAATAATGGGAGCTAAAGATACACAAGATTTTGCACAAAAAATAGTAGATGAATATACAGATGTATATAATAGTATAGTAAAATATGGAGGATTTTATATAGGAAGATATGAATTGACTGGAAATATTGAAGTTCCAACAGTACAAAAAGGTCAAATGGTAGTAACAGAAAAAAATTGGTATGAATTCAAATTAGCATGTGTTCAACTAGTAGATAATACAGAAAAAACAGAAAATGAAATAGTAGCCAAAACAACGATGATATATGGAAACCAATGGGAAGCAGTATGCAGTTGGCTAATTGATAGTGGATATTATGCTAGCACAGATTCAACAAATTGGGGAAATTATTCGAATAATACAGAAGAAGGAGCAGGAGAAAAACAAACAGCAGGATATAAGGAATCTTGGAAAGCAAATAATATATATGATTTCGCAGGAAATTGTTGGGAATGGACACAGGAAGCTTATGGTTATGATCGTCGAGCTACTAGAGGAGGAGGATGTAAACAAAATGGAAATAAACATTATGCTTTTTATCGTAGTAACTGTATTACAAGAGAAAACACCGACCCGTACATTTCAACGAGGCCAATACTTTACATAGTAATCTAGAATGCAAATGTGCAACTATTAAAAGGAACATGATAAGAAAAAAACTATGAGTTAAATAAATATAAAAAGTTTATAATAATAATTAAAATAAAAGCAACCAATAGAAATACTATTGATTGCTTTTATTTATAATTTAACTATTTTAAACTTAAGCAGGGAAATCCTCTTGAATTTTCTTTATCTCATCATAATGATTATTTAAAATATCTAAAAACACTTTTGCTATTTCTGGGTCAAATTGTGTACCAGAACAATCTGCAATTTCTTCTTTTACAACATCTAAAGGTAGGGCATTACGGTATGTTCTTTTCGATGTCATGGCGTCAAAGGTATCTGCTACAGCTGTAATTCTAGCTAAATATGGAATTTCTTCTCCTTTTAATTTACCAGGATATCCTTTTCCATCAAAACGTTCATGATGATGTTTTACAATAGGAATAATATCTTGGAAAATAGAGGCATTACATAATATATGTGCTCCAATGGATGGATGATTTTTAATTTCAGAATATTCGTCATCTGTTAATTTAGATTCTTTTAGCAAAATACTATCTGGAATACCAATTTTTCCAATGTCATGGAATAGACCTCCTACTTCTAAGGTCCTTAAATCTGTTTCAGATAAACCTAAATATTTACCTAATAGTACAGAATAAGCAGATACTCTATCAGAATGTCCTCTAGTATATGGGTCTTTGGCTTCTACTGTATAACGTAAAGTTTGAATACTATCTAAATAAGCTCTTTCTAATTTTTCGTAAGTATCAGAAAGCTCTGTGTTAATTCTTTTTATTTCATTCATTTGCTCAATTGATTTAATTCCAGATTCTATTAAAAGTAATAATTGATCAAATTTATCACTTTTTTCACAATAGCCTTGAATATCTAATTTACGAATGGTTTCTAGAGGTGGAGCTAAATCTTTATGACCAGTTAATAGTAAAATATATAATTCTTTATTAAATTTACGAATTTCTTCTACTACTTTATCTCCATGAATAGGGGTCATAATAAAGTCCAAAATCATTAAGTCAAAATGCTCATTTTTGACTTTTTCAATGGCTTCCATAGGGTCAGTTACCCCTGTAAAATCATAACCAGATCTTTTTAAAAAAATGGATAAAGAATCTACAATTCCTTCTTCATCATCAACAGCTATAATTTTATAGCCAGTACTATTGGCATTTTGCATATTTTTTCTCATAAAATTCACCCCGTGTTATTATTCTTCAAAAGATATACTCAAGATGACAAAATGATTATATCATAGTTTGTCGAAATGTACAGTATTTTTGATAAAAAATATAAAAAAATCATGCTTAACACTTAGAGTTAAGCATGATTGTGCAAACATAACATTCACTTATTGTATAACTGAAATGGAAGAATTTTTATATAAAAAATTTTTATATTGTATAAGATATAAATAAAAAATATTCATAAAATAAATTAATTAACTATTTAGGCAAAACAATATTAAAAATAGTTCCTTTTCCTTTTGCTGTTTCATAGGTAATAGTTCCATTAAAATGTGCACGAATGGTAGAATAAGACATAAACAAACCGAGTCCAGTACCATTTTTTCCTTTTGTTGTAATCATTTCTTTAAATAATTTTTTCTGCACTTCTTCTGGAAGTCCATTTGCAAAATCTTGAACAGAAATGGTAATATTTTTACCAGTATCTGCTAAAATTAATTTAATTTCTTTGTTTGGTTCTCCGTTATAAGCTTGTATTGCATTAGAAATCATATTATTAATAACTTGTACCAAACTATTAATATTTCCTTTTAAAACAGTATGTTCATCTGTTTGCATGGCAATATTTAAATTAATTAATGCATTTTTTAATTCATGCCTCATTAAAATATCAACACGTTTTACTAGTTCATCTAATGTAAATGATACTGCTTGTTCTTCAGATAAAGTAACAGCTTGTCCCTTTACAGCTGTAATAACATCTGACATATATTCTGTATAAGACTTAATTTTTTCAATCCAATCTTTCATATCTTTGGCAATAGCATGATGATCTTCTGTAGTTACTTCTGGATCTCCTACAGATGCTTCATATTCTTTTACTAAATCGGTTAGCCCCTCAGAAGCACCTGCAATGGACATAATAGGTGTTTTTAAGTTGTGTGCAATACCCCCAATTAATTGTCCTAGGGAAGCCAAACGTTCTCTTTCCATTAACATGTTTTCGTTATTTCGAATAGTTTGCATATCAAGCATATGTTGTGTAGTATCTTTAAATAAAATTAAGGTTCCTAAAAAATTCTTTTTATTTCTTATACTATTAATTTCTACATTAAAATATTTATCTTGATGCTTTAATTTTTTTTCAAAATGCAATGTAATATCAGAGTTATGTGTTTTTTCCATACAATCTTTTAATAATGTACCATCAATTGGAAAATCATTATGTGATTCAATCCAATCAAAAATATTAGCATTTCTTAATTGTTCAGCTGTTGAATGAAACATTACTTCAAATGTAACATTAAAATCTGTTACAAAATTATTTTCATCAATTACAATATAGCCATCTGAAATTCTGTCTAAAATTCTTTGTAATGGAATAGGAGCAATTTTTCCAAAATTAAATTTAAAAATAGCAAATGTGTAAATAATAATCATAAAAGAGAAAGAAATTGGTGTAATATAGGTAGTAATTGGAATAATATTTGCTGTACCTAAAAGGTTTAATACTAATGGAACACATACTCCTAAAATAATTAAAATAGATTGTTTAGAAAAGAATCCTGAATTTTTAATAGAATATCCTATAAACAATAGCAAACCTATTCCAAATAAAGCATAGGTATATATAGAGTGAATAGGAAAGTAGTCTCCATATACAATTTGGCTCATATCATATGAATAATGTTCAAAAAATAAATGGTGTGATTCATTTGTTAGTAATATAATAGTAGAAATAATAGGTATTACAAGAAAAAGCGAATGGTACCATTTAAAATCTATTTTTTTTCTTGCGAAAATAACTGCTAAGGCTAAAAAGGCAACAGGAGAAAAAAATACACCAACTCCAGCTATTTTTTCCCAGAAAACAGGTGGAATAGAAGTATTTTGATAACAAATTTGTAAAACAGAGCCTAGTGTCCACACAAACATACAAGTTAATAAAATTAACATAGCATTTTTTAATTGTGTTTTATTTTTTTGTTTAGATAATATTAAAAGAAAAGCAATTATAATTAAAATTTCGGAAATAATCATTGCCACTAATGATGATAAATTCTTCATTATAAATTCCTCCTTAGTAATAAAATAATTTATTTTATAAGTAATTTAAATTAATAAAATCTATAAAAATTAAATCATAAATTCTTTATTTTAGCAATCTTTTTTATTTTCTTTTTTATAATTATTACAAAAAAATTTCACTTTTTAACTAACATCATAATTGTTACGAAAAAACATTTTACTTTTTAACTAACACCATAATTGTTACTAGATAATATTTTCTTTAAACTAAATACTATAATTAAAAATATTATCTAGTAACTTTATAATTTATATAAACTTAATTCCTTTTAAATAATTAATATATTTTTGTAAATATTCTTCTGTAATACAAGGCCAATGAAAGCCAACTAAATTTAAGAAAAATTTGGTAAATTCGCAAGAAGTTATAATATGGCTAGTATAATCTATGTTAGTAGATTTGTTCATATCTGTAATAATTCCAGATAGAATTTGCCTATTTTCTTTTTTAGATAATATTTGTTGTATTTTATTTTGAAATGCTTCTTTACTAACAGGCTTTAAAGTAATTTTAAATTGTTTTAACACATCTACTAATTTACTCATAGGAATGGTTTGATCATTATATAAATGATAAATACTAATTGTTGGCAAATAATTTTGTAAAATGCTAACAATAGCATCTGCACATAAATCCACAGGTGTAAATTCTAAAGGCATAGTTAAAAAGTTTTCTGGAATTGTGCCAAGCTCAATAAATGTTTTTAATCTGCCTATAAAAGCATTGTTTTCAGGGTTTATTTGGAACTTGCCATCTGAAAAACGATTTGTCATATTTCCTAAACGCAAAATTTGTGCTTGCAAACCATTTGCTACTTGTTGTAAAATAATTCTTTCTGCTTCAAATTTACTATGTATGTATATGTTTTCTAAATCTTGTCCCATGTATAAATTATTTTCTGCAAAAGTAGCCATTTGCTCTGAGTTATTTTCCACGAAATCTCTACCAGAAACACTAATAGAAGAAATATGTAAAAATCTTTTTTTATATTTTTTGCAAATATCTACAATTCTTTGTGTTAAATTTACATTAATATCTTTAAATTTCTTTTCATTTCCATAATGTTTTACAATAGCTGCAGCATTAATAATAGTAGAAATTTGGTTTATTACTTCTTCAAACTTAGCATCTGATAATCCCAACTTTTTCTCTAATACACTTCCTGGTAAAATAACAATTCTATTTCCTATTTCTTTATCAAATTGTGTACCAAAATAGAAGTGCAAAATTTTAGTAAAACGTGTATTAGCATCTTCACCATCTTTATTACGAATAATACAATAAATTTTTCCACTATCTTTTTGCAAAATAGATGCTAAAATATGTATACCTACAAAGCCATTTGCTCCTAGTAATAAAACATTATTTTTAGTACTTTTTTGGATATCAGAACGGTGTATATTTAAAATTGTATTTTTTTCTAATACATTATTAATATCCCTATAATCATATGCTTCTTTTGCCTCTAACATAGAAAATCCATTTTGTTCTAATTCTCTTACAGTAGGGTATTTGAATATATTAGCATACGGAATATCAATTTGGTATGATAATAATTCTGTTTTAAAACGAATGGCAAGTAATGAATCTGCACCATTATCAAAAATATTATCATCAATACCAATTTTATGGTTTAACAATTGACTCCAAATTCTACAAAATAGTTCTTGTTTTTCCGTTTGAGGAGCAACATAGTTTGTTTTAGCTTCTTCTTGTGAAAGATTATAATTCATTAATGTTTTTTTATCTATTTTACCATTTTGAGTAATTGGTAGTTGGTCTAGTAAAACTAAATATTTAGGCACCATATATAGTGGGAGAACTTCTGATAACTTTTTCCTAATGTAAGATTCTTCTATTGGAGAAGAAACAGTATAAAATGCAGCAATATAAGCAGAAGAACCTGAATGGTAAATTACCGCACTATTTGTAACATTAGGAATTTTTTGTAATTGTTTTTCTATTTCAGAAAGTTCTACACGTAAGCCTCTTATTTTTATTTGAAAATCTCTTCTTCCAATATATTCAATTTCTCCATTTTCTAAGAAACGAGCAATATCTCCTGTACGGTATAGTATGTTATTTTCGTAAGGGTTTGGTACAAAGGACAATTTTGTTAAATCTTCTCTGTTAATATAACCATTTCCAACACCATCACCACAAACACATAATTCTCCTGGTATTCCAACAGGGCATAAGTTTAGGTCTTTATCACAAATAAGTAGTTTTGTATTGTAAAAAGGTTTACCAATTGTAATATTAGTAGATTCTACTTTTTTACAACAACAACAAGCTGTTGCTTCACTTGGCCCATAACCATTATAAATATTTGCATTTGTATACTTTCTTATTTTCTCGTAAAGTTCAGGTGTAAATACTTCTCCACCTAATTGAATTACTTTTAAAGATTCTACATCAGAAGCATTAGAAATTGTGTCTAGCAATAAGTTCATTCTTGTAGGAGTTGTTAATAAAAAGTTAGCCTTATATTTTTTAATTAGTCCTAAAGTAAAAACAGGAATTTTTTGTTGCTCTTCATTACACAAAATTACTGTTTTTCCAGAAAGAAGCGGAATAAAGTTTTCTACAATAAACATATCAAAAGAAATAGCACTCATACTTAAAAAGCTATCACAAATATTTGTATCTAGAACTTTTTGATAGTTTAGCAATAAATTTATTACACCAAGTCTATTTAGTAAAACACCTTTTGGAGTTCCAGTAGAACCAGATGTATAAATTACACAAAAACCGTCTTCATTAGAAGAAGTAACATTTGGTGGATTTGGTGAATAGTAATTTAAATCTATTTTATCTAACATTAATTTATAAGGAAAATCAATATTTTTCATGTTAGATGTAGTAATTAATAGTATAGATTTACTATTTTCTAACATATATAAAATACGGTCAAAAGGTAAAGATTCGTCTATTAAAAGGTAGGTAGCGCCTATTTTTAAAGCTGCTAACATACTAATAACAGTATTTTCACTGCGGTTTACTAAAATGCTAACTACTTGATTTCTTTGGATTTTATATTCTTGAACAAGTAAATTTGCAAGCCTATTTATTTTTTCGTTTAATTGTGAATAAGTAAATTTGGTATCTTCAAAAATAAGTGCAGTTTTATTAGGATTTTGTTCTACTTGTTTTTCAAATAAACTCATAAGAGGAATTTGCTTATTATATGGCACATAGGTATTGTTTAGTTCATTTAAAATATAGTTTTCCTCTTCTTTATTTAAAATACTTACTTTAGAAATTGGATTTTCCACATTTTCTAATAATGTATTAATTAAATTTTGATAATGTTTTGCAAAATTTTCAATATATTTTGGTGTAAATAAATCTGTACGGTATTCAAACCTTAAAGAAAGCTCATTATTCATTGGTATAACTTCTAAAGATAAATCAAATTTAGAAATAGGAGCAGTAGGTATAAAATAAGAACATTTTATACCTTGTAAAGTTATTTCTGGATAAGCATCATTTTGGTAAATAAACATAGTATCAAAAAGCATGTTTCTTCCAGGCTCTCTTTTTAAGTTTAAGGCTTTTACTAATTCATCAAATGGATAAGCTTGGTGTTTAAAAGCTTCTAAACATAAATCTTTTACTTGTTGTAAATAAGAAGAAACACTTGTATTACTATCTATTTTACTGCGTAAAGCTAAATTATTTACAAACATACCTAATAATGTTTCTAATTCTTTTTCTTCTCTGTTCATAATAGGAGTTCCTATTATAATATCTTCTTGACCTGTATATTTATATAGTAAAATAAAATAAGCACAAAGTAAGAACATATATGGAGTAATTTTTTGTTTTTTACAAATGGATGATAATTTTTCCATATATTTTTTATCCATGGTAATATAATATGAATCTCCGCTATATGTTGTGGCAGAAGGTCTAGGTAAAGAAGCAGGTAAGTCTAAAGTAGGAATTTCTTCTTTTAATGTATTTAAAAAGTATTGCTTATCTTCTTCATAAACTCCATTTTCTAAATTTTGTTTTTCCCATACAGCATAATCTTTATATTCTAAAGTCTTTTCATCTAATTTTTCTCCATTATATAATTTGCCCAATTCTTCAAGAAGAATAGATACAGAAATTCCGTCACAAATAATATGGTGAAGATCTATTAAAAGTAAAGCCTTGTTATTTTCAAATAACACCAATTTTACTCTAAATAAAGGTGCTTTTTCTAGGGAAAAAGGTTTAATAAATTCTTTAGTTATTTTTTCCTTATCTGCAAATTTTGCATTTTGTACTTTTAAACTAAAATCTAAATCTGCTTTTATTTTTTGTACTAATTCACCTTGTTCAATAGTAAAATAGGTTCTTAAAGAACTATGCCTTTTAATTAAATTTTTTAGGCAATTTTCTAATTTTGCAATATCAGGTATTTGTTCTAATAATAAACCACCAGGAATGTTATATACAACCGAATTTTCATCCATTTGGGAAGCATAATAAATTCTTTTTTGAGCAGAAGAAGCAGGGTAACTATTACTATGCTCTGTAGGAAGAATATATTGTAATTTATTTTTTTGTAATTGGCTAGCAACATAATCCGATAATTCTTGTATAGTAGCATGTGTAAAAATATCTTTTACAGAAAGTGCAATTTTAAAATTACTACTAATACTAGAAGAAAGGCGAACAGCAACTAAAGAATCTCCACCTAAGTCTATAAAAGAATCTAGCATGTTTACTTTAGACAACTGTAAGATTTGTTTTAATTGTGCACTAATAAACTCATCTATTTTATTTCTAGGAGAAACCCACTCTTTTTCTTGTACAGATAAAGTTACTTTAGGTAAAGCTTTTCTATTAATTTTACCATTTGGTGTTAATGGAAATTTATCCATTTTTTGAAATACTTTTGGTACCATGTAATAAGGTAGTTTTGCCATTAAATAATCAGAAAGTGTTTTGCTTTCTATTACAGAATCAGAAACATAAAAAGCAGCTAATAAGTTATCTGTATAAGTAACAACAACTTGTTTTATTTTAGGATAACTTAATATTACATTTTCTATTTCTCCAAGCTCTACTCTAAAACCATTAATTTTTGTTTGAGAATCTGCTCTTCCTAAATGAACAATTTCACCATTAGAATCTTGGTAACCTAAATCTCTAGTTCTATATAATAACTTATTGTTTAAAGGCCAAGTTATAAAACTATCTTGTGTTAGAGTAGGATTTTCGTAATAGCCTTTAGCAACACCATCTCCACCAATATAAATTTCTCCAGGAGTATATGGTGGAACAAGGTTATAATTTTTATCTAAAATATAAATTTGTGTGTTTTGAATAGGAACCCCTATTGTAATATATTCTTCTTTTGGAAAAGCTTTTATACTAGACCATACCGTTGTTTCTGTAGGTCCATACATGTTATAAAGCTGAATATTAGGATATTTATGAAAAGTTGTAATTAATTCTTTTGTTAAAGGTTCTCCTCCTACCATAATAATAGAAAAGTTTTTAAAAAAGCTTGCATCATGAGCTGTATTTAATAATAATTTAAAACGAGAAGGAGTAGTTTGTATTAAGTCTACTTTGTTTTGGGTACAAAGAATCTCAAGCGCATATCCATTATTTTGCTCTTGTTCATTTGCTAAAATAAGTGTTAGACCATTTGTTAAACTTCCCCATATTTCTGTTACAAAAATATCAAAACACATAGTAGTAACAGAAACAAAATTCTTATATTTTGTAATAGGAATTTGTTTAGTTAATCCATATATATAGTTTACTACATTTTGGTTTGTAATCATTACACCTTTTGGCTTACCTGTTGAACCAGATGTATAAATTACATAAAGTAAATCTTCTGCACTAGAAGAAATAGGCATATTATATTTTCCATTAGGATTTTGATAAATACTATTTCCTAAACTAATATCAATATTTGTAATTGTTTGAATTTTATTGTTATTTTTGAGGTCAGTTAATAAAATAGGAGAATGACTATTTTCAATCATATATTCTATTCTATCTATAGGGTATTCTGGGTCAATAGGAACATAACAACAACCACATTTTAAAATAGCAAGTAATCCAATCACCATTTCAAAAGAACGATTTACCATAATTCCTATTAAAGTTTTTGGTTGCACTTTTTGTACATTTTTTAAGTAATAAGCTAATTGGTTAGCTTTTTCGTTTAATTCTGCATAAGTAATAAAATTGTTTTCAAAAAGAACTGCTTTTTCATTAGGGGTACGTAAAACTTGTTCTTCAAATAATTGAATAACAGTTTTTTCTTTTGGGTAAGCACATGTAGTATTATTAAAATCATAAATTAATTGTTTTTCTTCCTCAGGTGTTATAATTTTAATTTTAGAAATATCTACATCCTCTTTTTCTAAAATTTGTAAAATAATATATTCAATACGAGCATGTATTTTTCTAATATCTTCAACACTATATTTGTTTATTTTGTAGTCATATGCTACATTTAGTTGGTCTGTATCATTTAAATCAAAAATATGTATATCCATATCATTAGAAATGGTATGATTAAAAAACCAAATACTTTCATGTGGAATTTTTTCTTGTTCTTCACTCATTTTTGTAATTTGGTAAGAAATCATAATTTTATATAATCCGGGTAAATTATGCTGTTTTTGCCTTAAATCTTGCAAAATAGATTGATAAGAATATTTTTGATGTCTTAATAAAGACATTGATGTAATAGAAATATTAGATACAAATTTTGAGAATAATAGATTTTCTTTGAGACAAATATTAATTGGTAAAGTATTAATAAACATACCAACTGTATCTTTTTCTTTAAAATTTGAGCGATTTAAAATAGGAGTACCTAAACAAAAGTTATCTAAGTTAGATACTTTTCCAATATAAATAGAATAAATTGCAACTAAAAAATTAAATAAAGAAATTTTATGCAAAGTACAATATTGTTTTATCTGTTTTAAAATAGAAGTAGAAAAAGTAAGTTCTTCTCTTTGTGCTTTTAATTCACTAGTAGTTTCGGAAGAATCTAAAATGGTGCTACTAGAATTGCGTAAAACAGAGCCAGGAATAGAAGCAACATCTGGAACTGTTTCAAATAGAGTATTCCAATATTGTTTATCTTTTTCAAATTTATTGCTTTTTTTGTATTCTTGTTCAGAGTTAATATACTGAACATAAGAAAAATCTGTAAGAGATTTTAAATCTACTTCTGCATTATCTATAAAAGAGGAATAGATACTAACAATTTCGTTTACCAAAATTCCTAATGTCCAAGAGTCAGCAATAAAATGATGCATATTAATAATAAAACCACCATGATTATCTGGAAAACGATATATTACAAATCTAAATAAACTAGAATCATAAAGTGCAAAAGGCTTACTTACTACTTCATTAGTAAGTTCTTCTACTTGTTTATTAGATTGGACTTCTACTATTGGTATTTCAAAATCTTTATAAGGTACAATATATTGTTTTTGTTCATGTTCTTTAGAAAGTCTAATTCTACATCCTTCATTTTGTTTTACAAATTGCTTAATTGCTAAAACAAATTTTTCAAAATCTACAGGAATTTTTATTGTCATTGTTCCACAAATATTGTTCATATTTGTTCCTTGATAATATTTTTCTAGATACCAAATTGATTTTTGTGGATTAGTCAAGGAATATAATTTTTTCTCCATAGTATATTACCCCTTTTAGATAAATATTTTTCTTTTCATTTTTATCTTTTGTAATTAAAAATACTACAATATTATTTCCTTTTGTAAAATTTAAAATCAACTATTAAAATTATATACTAGAGTGATAGAAAAATCAATGAAAATATTGATAAAAAATTCCTTTTATTGTAAAATAAGAACAGAATTCGTCGCATAGGCTTGTGAATTACGGCACACTTTCTTTTAAGTGTAATGCAATTATTTGCTCTAAAATGCTCCTCGATTACTCGAAATGCGGATAGGTATTAGACTTTAAAATAAATATTGGTTAATATAATACCTTTTCTTTTTCTCATAAGCTCGTCGCATAGGCTTGTGAATTACAGCACACTTTCTTTTTAAGTGTAATGCAATTATTTGCTTTAAAATGCTCCTCGATTACTCGAAATGCGAAAAGGTATTATATTAACTAATAGAAAAATAAAAGATAAATAATAATTATAAAATATAAATAAGGTTTATAGATAAATCCTATTTTAAAAATCTAAATTTATAAAAAAAGGGAAGATGGGAATGAATAAAAAGAAGAGTAGAGTTGTGTACAATGCAGAAGAGATTAGAGATTTTAGGGAGTTAATTAGGAGAACTGCTAGTAAGTATCCAGACCAAATTGCGTATAAATACAAAATACGTAAAGGGCTAGAAGCTCCAGAATATGTGTATAAAACATATTCTCAATTTCAAAAGGATATAGAAGGGTTAAGTACTAGTTTGCTTTCTATGGGATTAAAGGGGAAAAAGATAGCAGTAATAGGAAATAATCGTTATGAATGGTGTACTACATATCTTGCTGTAACTACAGGGGGAATGATTATTGTACCACTTGATAAAGCATTGCCAGAAAACGAAATACAATCTTTAATTATTAGAAGCGGTGCAGAAGCTATTGTGTGTGAGGCTAAATATGTACAAGCTGTTTTAAATATAAAAAAAGATGAGAGTAAATTAAAGTACATTATTTGTATGGAAGAAACAGAAGAAAAAGAGGTATTAAATTATCAAAATTTATTAATACAAGGAAAAAAATTATTAGAAAATGGAAATAAGGAATATGAACAAATTGTAATAGATCCTAATGCTATGTCCATTATTTTATATACTTCTGGAACTACTAGTTGTTCAAAAGGGGTTATGCTTTCTCAACATAATATATGTGCTAATATTCAAGCCATTGCAAGTTATGTGCATATGTCCACAGATGATACCTTGCTTTCCTTTTTACCAATTCACCATACTTTTGAATGTACTATTACCTTTCTTTATGGAATTTATTTTGGTGTTACAGTAGCTTTTTGTGATGGATTAAAATATATTCAAAAAAATATGAATGAATATCATATTACTGTTTTTGTATCTGTACCTTTGGTATTAGAAAATATTCACAAAAAAGTATGGAAAAGCATAGAAGAAAAAGGCAAAAAGCCACTTATGAAAACAATGGTAGCTATTACTAAAGCATTAGCTAAAATAAAAATTGATGTAAGAAGAAAAGCTTTTAAACCTATATTAGATCAATTTGGAGGAAAACTAAGAGTTGTTTTTGTTGGTGCAGCTCCTTTAGACAAAAAAATTATCCATGGATTTAATGATTTTGGAGTAAAACTAGTACAAGGATATGGGCTAACAGAAACTTCTCCTGTAGTATCTTGTGAAACAGATAAAGAAAAAAGGCCGGGTTCTATAGGGCTTCCATTATATAATTTAGATGTAAAAATTCAAAACCCAGATGAAGATGGAGTTGGAGAAATTTTAGTAAAAGGACCTAGTGTTATGCTTGGATATTACGAAAATGAAGAGGCAAATAAAAAAGCTTTTCAAGATGGATGGTTTTGCACAGGGGATTATGGATATTTAGATAAAAAAGGATTTTTATATATTTGTGGTAGAAAAAATGATGTTATTGTTTTAAAAAATGGAAAAAACATTTATCCACAAGAATTAGAAACTTTGTTAAACCAATTACCAACTGTATTAGAAAGTATGGTATATTCGAGGGATAAAAGCTCTATGGACACTACACTTTGTGCTAAAATTGTTTATGATAAAGAGCATATAGAACAACTTTATGGAAAGAAGAAATTAGAAGAAATAAAAGAGATTATTTGGAAACAAGTAAAAGAAGTTAATCAAACTTTGCCAGATGTAAAGCATATTAAAGAAATTGTTGTAACAGATGAGCCTCTAGCAAAAACTACAACACAAAAAGTAAAAAGATATGAGGAAATGAAGAAAACAGTATCTTAAATAGTATGACTAACTTAAAAGTGATATATTTCTTTTTTCTTACGTCCCCCAACTACATAAGAAAGTGTATTTTAAATTTTATAAATAAAATTTAAAACACTTTCTAACTTGTTGGTCCCCACCTTAAGACGTAATTCAAAAAGAAATATATCACTTTTAACTAAAAAATAAGATTAAAAATGATTAAATTTAGAAAAAATAGGAAAAAATAATAAAGGAAAGGAGTAAGGACTTTTCCTTTATTATTTTTATTATGAGCAACAAAGTTAGAGAATAATATAAAAAATATTGTACATAAAAAAAGAAAAGTTCTAAGAAAGTATGGAAGAATATTTAAAAAGAGAGAAAAGAAAAAGAATTAAAAGGTATTGTATAGGTGTTATTATTAGTATTTTGTTAGTTATTATTTTGGCACTTACTTATTTAGTTTATTTTCAAATAGATATTAATACTACTCCAACTAATGTATCTAAGCAAACAACAGATGTAACAAAACTTTCTCAAACAGTGGAACAAATAGAAAAAGAGGATAAAACAATTACAGAGGTCATAGAACAAGTAAATGAATCTATTGTGGGAATTTCTAAATTAAAAAATAGTGGAACTACTATTTTTTTAGAAGATGGTACATCAGAATTAGGTTTAGGTACAGGAATGATTGTTTCGGAAAATGGCTATATTTTAACAAATGAGCATGTTTCAGGAGGAAAATATAGCAATTGTTATGTTACACTTTCTACTGGAAAAAGTTATCAGGGAAATGTGGTATGGTCAGATTCTACTTTAGATTTAGCAATTGTTAAAATTAATAGTAAAAACTTGCCTTTTGTAACCTTAGGAGATTCTTCTAATGTAAAAGTAGGGCAAAGTGTTTATGCAATAGGAAATCCTATAGGTTTCGAATTTCAAAGGACGGTAACTTCTGGAATTATTAGCGCTGTAGACCGTACTATTTTATTAGAAGAAGAGGGAAGTACTTCCTATATGGAAGATTTAATTCAAACAGATGCTACGATTAATCCAGGAAATAGTGGAGGTCCGCTAATTAATAATCAAGGAGAAGTAATTGGAATTAATAGTATTAAGATTACTTCAGCAGAAGGCATAGGTTTTGCCATTCCTATTAATACTGCAAAAAATATTATTCAAAGTTTTATTACAACCGGTAAATTTGAAGAAGCTTATTTAGGGGTGTTTGCCTACGATAAAAATATTATTCCTTATTTAGATAGTAATCTTAATTTAGAAAATGGTATTTATGTAGTACAAGTAACTTTTAATTCCCCAGCAGCACGCTATGGAATACAAGAAAAAGATGTGTTACTAGAAGTTGATGGAATTTCTTTAAATAAAATGTGTGATTTAAGATGTTATATTTATGAAAAAAAGCCCGGAGATACTGTAACTCTAAAAGTTTTGAGAAATAATAGAGAAATGAATATGGAAGTGACGTTGGGAAGGAAATAAGAGTTAATAATAGGTTAGATTAAATGTAAAATTTATGTAGATAAAATATAGAATTTTTGTCTTACGTTATTTTTAACTTAATAATTAAGTGGAAAATATTGACATATTTTATAAAATATGTTAATATGAACCTGTAAATATTTTTTATAAAATAAGTGCGAATGTGTAATCTTTTTATTTTTAGGAGGCATAATATGCATAATAAATTTAAATCGATTGCGTCTGTTGTTCTGATGCTGATTATGCTGTTTGGATTGAGTGTTCCTGTTATGGCAACAGAACAAACTTCCAATGCGGAAGAGCCCACTATTACGACCGAGTCTGTGCAGAATGAGATTAGCCTTCTTGTTGTAGATCCGGTGGCGGAGTTTCATTACACAGGACGACTCTCAACGAACAAAGTGCTTGGTACCGTCTATGTTGGAGAAAAATGCAAAACTCTGCGTTGGACTGTGGGTAGGACTGGAAGTTCCACAGGATCTGTGAGATTCGCCCTAACTAATCGGGATACAGGAGATACTAGACATATTTCTACAACGGCTAACAACACGTTGCAAGGAATTACCTATATATCTGCTATGACTGCTGGGACTTGGGAGATTTCTGTTGAATGGAACAACAATAACTGGCTTTATGACTTGGACTTATACTTTTATAAAACTTAAAAGGTAAAATCCACTGGTAGAGCGAGTCAACAATGTAAAAACAATTAACTAACTGTTCTGCACATTCGCATCTTATTTAGTGGAGCTTGGATTCCAAGTTCCACTTTTTATTTTAATAATTGAACTACAGGAGATAGTATGAATATAGAAACAAGATTAACCTTAAATAATATAAAAAGAAATAGAAAACGAACACTATTTACAATAATATCAATAGCATTATGCACTGTACTGATATTTA
>CABUKD010000019.1 GCA_902492105.1 uncultured Clostridium sp. | reverse complement strand
AACAAATAAAACCAAATTTTCTTTAGTTTGTGGTTTAAATATTAACTCTCTCTCTCTCTCTCTCTCTTACTGTTTCAAGCTTTTGCTGGTTCACTACTTTTTCTCCCTGTTTTTTTCATTATCTTTAAATGTAATTTTATTTTATACTAACTCCTTTTAAAATGCAAGAATTTTCAAGAATTTTTTTACAAACAAAGTTAAACTTTTTGTTATCCCTCTATACTTAATTTTCATTAAGTGCTTCTTATATAACATAAATAATTTTTACTTTATTTTGTCTACATTGTCTATTAATTCTTTACAATCTCTCCAATTTGTCATTTTTAATACATCATAATCTAAAGAAAGCTTTTCTAATATTTCTTTGGTTTCATCTGTAGAATTTAAGTCTACTACAATTACATCTTTTATATTTTCTTCTTTGCCGTATAAAAGCCTAAATAGAAAAGATCGTAAAAATCCTTCTATTTTCTTTTCTTGGTTTTTCGCAGCAATAATTACATAAATGCCATCTGCTTTTAAATTTGTATATGTATAAGTGTACACTATGGTTTTAATAATTTCAAATAAGCCATATAGGGCTAAAACCCACAAAATTCCATTTATAATAAATTCTCCCATCACATTTTTCTCCTTCTTATTTAAATTTTATTTTTCCTAGCTGTTATCTACTTTTTATTTGTGTTATCTTACTTATTACTTTTATATTTTCTTCTTTATTTTATGCATTTTATTTTTTTTAGTTACTTTTTAAATTGCTACATATTTTTCTTTTTTAACTGTTGAATTTGCTTAAGCTAAATTAATTAATTATAATTATCTTTTTTAAGTTATCCTGTAACAAATTTTATTTTGTATTTTGCTATAATTTTCTAATTTTTGACACTTTTTTAAATTTATTGTATACTGGGTATATGAAAGAATTAGAAGTACCTATAAAATATGATGGAAAAAAATTGAATACTTTTTTATTAGATAGTTTTGATGGTCTTTCTTTGAATTTGTTGTATAAGACTCTTCGCAAAAAAGATATTCGTGTAAATGAGCAAAAAGTAAGCGAAAATATTTTATTACATATAGGAGACCATGTAAAAATTTATCTAACAGATGAGCAATTGTATAAAAAGCCAAATTGCTCTATTTCTATTGTGTATGAAGATGAAAATATTGTAGTTGTGAATAAACATTCTGGCATTGAAGTTACTGGTGAACATTCTTTAACTAGTTCTTTAATTTCTTATTATTTAAATTCAAATAATAATTTACAGGAATTAGAAGCAAAGAAAATAGATTCTCAAAAAATAAGCAATAGAAACAAATCTATTTTTATTGCCCCTTGCCACCGTTTAGACAGAAACACTACAGGTTTAGTGTTATTTGCAAAAAATGAAGAAGCTCTTTCTATTTTATTAGATAAGTTTAAAAATCATGAGATTGAAAAACATTATAGAGCAATGGTAATAGGTGTTCCATTACCTAAAAAAGCTACTCTAACTGCTTATTTATTTAAAGACCGCAAAAAATCTTTGGTATATATTTCAGACTTTCCTAAAAAAGGTTATGAAAAAATTGTCACTTCTTATGAAGTACTTTCTACCAATAACAACCAAAATACCAGTATGTTAGATGTTACTTTACATACTGGCAAAACACATCAAATTCGTGCACATTTAGCCCATATTGGTCACCCTATTGTTGGTGACGGCAAATATGGCAATAATGAGATGAATAAAAAATTAGGTTTTAAATTACAACAACTTTGTAGCTATTCCTTACAATTTTGTTTTAAAACTGACAGCGGAATTTTGAATTACTTAAATTGGAAGAAGATCATTTTAAAATAATGACAGCTGTAAGAGGCATTTATGCCGAGTTACAGCTGTCCAAAAGGGGAAAGGTTTTAAAAATTGAAAAAGACAATTCTAATGTTTAGTTATACATTTGTAATATTTTAGGACAGCTTTTCTTATTTTATTAACTCCTCAAACTCCTCTGCAGAAATTACCTCTTTCTCCATTAAAGCTTTTGCTACCTTATCTAATTGATCCATATTATTTTTTAAGATGTTCTGTGCTTTTACATATGCTCCATCTAGCATAATTTTTATTTCTGCACCAATGGCATCTCCAAATTTTTCTCCTAGCATTTGTAATTCATATGGGTCTTTTTCTGTATCTATGGAAATTGGTCCTAAACTATCACTCATTCCATATTTGGTAATCATATCTTTTGCAATTTGTGTTGCAACTTCTATATCATTACTTGCTCCTGTGGAAATATCATTTAAAGCTACTTTTTCGGCAGCACGTCCACCAAGAAGTGCTATTAATTTTTCTTCCATTTCTGTTTTAGAAATATAGTATTTATCTTCGTTGGTTTTATACATCGTATAGCCACCTGCCATACCACGTGGAATAATAGAAACTTCTTTAATATCTTTTTGTGTTTCTAGTTTACTGCTTACTATAGCATGTCCTGCTTCATGGTAGGCTGTTAATTTTTTATCTTTATCTGAAATAACTCTACTTTGTCTTTCTAGTCCAACAGTTACCTTTTTTACTGCTTCTTCTATATCATCATGGGTAATTGCTTCATGTTTTTTAATAGTTGCAATAATTGCAGCTTCATTTAAGATATTGGCAAGTTCTGCCCCCGTAAATCCTGCAGTATCTCCTGCTATGTCTTTTAAGTTTACATCTTTTGCAAACTTTTTATCTTTTGCATGGATTTTTAGAATTTCTTCTCTTCCACGCATATCTGGAAGCGCAATTGTAATTTGCCTGTCAAATCTTCCTGGTCTTAATAATGCTTTATCTAGCATTTCTGGTCTATTGGTTGCAGCAAGTACTATAATGGTTTCTTCTGTATCAAATCCATCCATTTCTACTAGTAATTGGTTTAAGGTTTGATTGTTTTCTGTTTCTGCTCCACTGCCACTTGCTCTTCTAGAGCCAATTGCATCAATTTCATCTATGAATATAATACATGGGGCTATTTTTTTAGCTTTTTCAAATAATTTTCTTACTCTTGATGCACCAAGTCCAGCGAACATTTCAATAAATTCTGAACCACTCATCGAAATAAATGGTACTTTTGCCTCTCCTGCTATTGCTTTTGCAATTAAAGTTTTACCAGTTCCTGGTTTACCACATAGTAGTACACCTCTTGGAATTTTTGCTCCCATTTCATAAAATTTTTTAGGTTCTTTTAAGAAGTCTACAATTTCTAACATTTCACTTTTTTCTTCTTCTAGCCCTGCTACATCAGCAAATTTAATTTTAGATTTTGTAGTTTCTGCATCATATACTTTACCTTTATCCCCAAATCCTTGCATTTTAAATAGTACAATAAATAATACTACAATTAAAATAGTTGGTAATAAAGTAAATAAATAATCAAATAAAACTAAAAAGAAGTTTTGACTATTTTGTTTTAAGTCAATTTGATTCCCCTGCAATGTCTTTTCTTGAATTAATTCTACAAATGCTTGTGTATTTGGCACAATTGCTTTTTTTTCTTCTTCTTCGCCTTGTAGTTTTACCTTTACAGAAGTACTTCCTACTGTCATTTCTACTTTTTCTACATTACCTTCATCAATCTGTTTAATTAAATCTGTATAACTTATGGTATTATCTTCCTTATTTTTACTGCTACTAACAAAATAGATTGATAATGCTACAATGACAATGCATAACAAAATAATAGCAAGCGTGGTATATAATCTAACTTTATTTTTTCCTTTTTGCTCTTCTTGTTTTTTTTCAGAAGCATTGTTTTTGTTTTCTTCTTCCATAACTGTCCTTTCTCCTTAATCATATAGAAATTACCATTTTATGATATTTCATTTTTATTAACAGTAATCATTCTTTTTTATTCTAAGAATGATTTTAAGAATTACTTGGCTTAATATTAGCCTGTGGCTCTGGCCCCTGTTTTTGTGAGCTTTTGCCTTCCTTTTTTGTTTTTCCCTCTTTATCCGGTTTATCCTTTGTTTTTTCTTTTTCCTTATCACTTTTTTTCTTTTCTTCTTGTCTTTTCTTTTCGTCTTCTTTGCGGATTCTTTGTCTTTCTTCCTCTTCCTGTTTTTCTTGCTCTCTTCTTGCAATTTCTTGTCTTACTTTTTCTTGCTCCTCAATAATTTTAGAAAGCTCTATTTGTTTTTTTATAACATCAGATCGAATCATTAAAATAGCTGTAATAACATAAATACAAGTAATTGCCATATACATAATTGAAAAATATTGTATTGTATAACCTGTTAAAATATTAGCTACCATGTAAATTAAATTTAAAATAATAGGCAATGTTAAACTATAAGCTGCAATATTGTAAATAGCAGTAAATTTTAATCTTAGTCCAGAAAGCAAGGCAGTAACATGTCCCAAAAGAGAATATAAAACAGCATCTACTAATACTGTTCCCAAATAAATCATAAACATGTATATAAATATTGCAATAAAAAATGCAATATAAATATTATATACCTGGTTACCAGTTAGAAAGCCCATAATATCTTGCTTGTCCAAATTTACAATATGATATTGTTTAGCAATATCTACCAATGAAACAGTTGTTGGAATATTAGACATACCTGTCTTAAAAATAATTTTATCTTTACTAATTACCATTCCATTTTGATAAGTTTTAATATCTTCTGTATAGTTTTCTATTTGCTCATCACTTGCATTGGTATCTATAATAATTTTACCATAAAAAACTTCTGAATCTTCTATAATAATTGCATTTTGTTTTCCCTGAATGGCTAAAGTTCCATTTTCAAATTGAAGTGTTTCTATATTCTCATTGATATAACTTGTAACATTTTGTAAAGTTTTATGAAAACGGTAAGTAATGCTTAGTGTTACAAAGAAAGCAAAAATCAACATGAGAATTGCAAAATATCCAATTGTTTTGCCTATTTTTTGCGCCGCTAATTTTTGATATTCTTCTAATCCAAATATACTTATTTTTACTTTTTTCCAAAATGGTATTTTGCTTTCTTGTTCCACTTAAATTCTAACCGCCTTTCTATTACATCTTTTTATACTTTTTTATTAATTATTGATAAATACTATACTTTATAATTTTTCAATTATCATACTACCATCTTTAGCATCTTTTATACTATATCCTTTTTCTTTTAAAGTATCTCTAATTTCATCAGATAAAGCCCAATTTTTTTCTTGTCTTGCTTGTTTTCTTTTTTCTAGCAATGCTTGTATTTCTTCTGGGATTTCTATTTTTTTGCTTTCTTCTAAATATTTTTTGCTATTGCCTAAATCAAGACCTAATACTCTATCAAATTCAAGCAACAAATCTGCATATTGTTTTGATTTTTGTGGATTACGGATAATCTCCCATACAATTCCCATTGCTGCTGGCATATTTAAGTCATCATTTATTGTTTCCAAAAATTTATTTTCATATTCTTTTATTTTTTCATTTTCTATTTTTTCGGTTCCTTCTAAATGTTTTACAAATCCTTCTCTTAAACGTGTTAAAGCAGTTTGAGTTGAAAGTGCTGTTTCAAAAGTAAAGTTTAGTTTGGTACGATAATGTGCTGTAAAACAAAATAGTTTATATGCCAAAGGTTCAATTCCTTTTTCTTGTAATTGATCTAAAGTATAGGTGTTTCCTAAAGATTTTGACATCTTTCCGCCATCTACTTGCAAAAATTCAACATGCATCCAAAATTTTGCAGGAATTTTTCCTGTTAGTCCTTTACTTTGTGCAATTTCATTTTCATGATGAGTAGGAATATGATCAATTCCTCCTGTATGAATATCAAATTGGTCTCCTAAATATTTTCTTCCCATTGCAGAACATTCAATATGCCAACCTGGGTAAGATAATCCCCATGGACTTTCCCATTTCATAATATGATTTTCTGGTGCTTTAATCCATAAAGCAAAATCGTAAGGATTTCTTTTTTCCTCATCTACATCTACTCTGGCACCTGCAATTTGTTCGTCTAATTTACGATTAGATAATACTGGATATTTATCAAGTTTTGAAATATCAAAATAAATTCCTCTACTTGTTTCATAAGCATATCCATTTTTTACTAGACCCTCTACAAATTCTAACATTTCTTGTATATGGTCTGTTGCTTTTGCAATAATTTCTGGTGTTTGAATATTAAGCCTTTCCATATCTCTAAAAAAGATGTCAGAATAATATTTGGCAATTTCATAAGGATTTTTATTTTCTTTTCTGGCTGCTTTTTCCATTTTGTCTTCGCCTTCGTCAGCATCAGACTCTAAATGGCCTACATCTGTAATGTTCATAACATGTTTTAAGTTATATCCATTATATTGTAAAACTCTTCTTAAGGTATCCATAAATACATATGCTCTAAAATTGCCTATGTGTGCATAACTATATACGGTTGGTCCGCATGAATACATGCGAACCGTATTACCTTCTAATGGTTTAAATTCTTCTTTTTCTCTTGTTAAAGTATTATATAGTTGAAGTTCCATAAAAATTTTCCTCTCTATATATAATTTTTTAGTAGCCGAAATACTATCTTATTCTTTATAGTATATAACTGTTATGTGGTTGGCGTTTGTGTATTTTCTGTATTTTCTGTGTTAGTTGGAGGGGTTACTGGTTCTTCTGGCTCTTCTGGTGTATTTGGATCTTCTGGTTCTTCTGGTGGAGTTGTTGGATCTTCTGTATTTCCTCCTGATGGTGGCGTTGTAGTTACTTGATTTACAGTAATTACAATAGTAACTCCTTTATCTACTTTTGTACCTTCTGCCAAACTTTGTCTAATAACAACACCATCTGCTTGGTCTGAATGATGCTCATAAATGACTTGTATATTTAGCCCTGCAAGTGCTGTTTTAGCTTGTGCTTCTGTTTTTCCAACTACATTAGTAACTGTAATCTTATTGGTTTCTTCATTATGAATAGTACATTCTTCTGTTGGGACCTCATAGCTACTTGCACCTTGTGTTTTCCAGTTTCCATAAGCTTCTTTTTCTGGTTCTGCTGTATAATATTTTGTTTCTGTTTCAGGACAATATTGGTTAGCTACTTTTTTGCTTTCCTTACATATTTTTACTGATACATGACCATCACATTTATCTGGTATATTGCCTTCTGCAAAATATTCGGTATATGTGTTTTTACATTCACTTGTTGCTAATTTTCCAGATTGTTTACATACTTTTTTACTTACTACACTATCTGGTTTTTCAAATCTCTTTCCATCTAAGTCTTTATGAATTTTCTTCATAACATTTGCCCAAATACTTCTTGCTGAATTAGGATAATATAATTCCCATTGATTTGATTTTCCAAAACCATACCATGTTGCTGCTGCATAATATGGCGTATAACCACAAAGCCATTTATGTCTTGCTGAATCTGTTGTACCAGTTTTAGCTGCTACATCCATACCAGAAATTGCACATGGCCAAGCAGTTCCCTGAGAACCTGTAACAACATCTGTTAAAATGTCTGATATAATAAAGGCATTTGCTTCTGATATTACTCTTCTTTTCTCTTGTGTTGGTTCTACTACTGTGTTTCCTTCTGCATCTACTAATTTTTCATAAAATGTTGGTTCAATATATTCACCACCATTTGCTAGTGCTGCATAAGCTGCTGCCATTTGTAATGGGCTAGAACCATGAGTCTGACCACCAATTGCTAAAGTAAGTCCATTGTCTTCTTCTTTGCTATAGGTAGTAAGTCCAAAATCATGTAAGTAATCAATTGCAGTACCGATTCCTACATTAGATAAAATTTTCATATTTACAATATTAGAAGAAACTTCAATCGCTTTTCTTACTGTACATAGTCCTTGATATCCTCCTGCATTTTGAACATAGTAGTTTAATCCTGGGAACTCAGTTCTTTTGTCATTGTAAATAGTAGAAGCCGTAATTACTTTTTCTTCTAATCCTGGTGCCACATTAACAAGTGGTTTAATTGCAGAACCTGTTTGTGGATAATTATCTACAGCATAGTTCGTATTTGTTCCCACATCCTGTTGTAAATCTCCACCTAGTGCTACTACTTTTCCATTACTGTGGTCGATTATCACCATTCCTGCATTTGTTCTATAGGTTATTTTTTTAGATTTGCCATTTTCATCTTTTTCTGTAACAGTACGTTCTTGCACATAGGAATCTTTAGCCATTTCTTTAATAACTACTTTTTGAATATCACTATCTTGTGTAGTATAAAGCTTATATCCTCCAGATTTAATCATAGATACTGCTGCTCCATAGTCTAAATCTTTTGCTTCTGCTAAATCATGTGCTGCTTCATTAATTGCTTCTACTACAAAATAAGATGTTGAACCTATCTCAATTTCTCCTTGTTTAAATTCAAGACCTTTATCTACTTTTTCTATTGCTTCATTATATAATTTTTCTGCTTCTTCTGGATCATCACTAATTCTATTTTGTTCCTTCATGTAACCTAATACTAATTTTGTTCTTGACTTTATTAATTCTGAATGATCATTTTCTTTATCATATGGGTCATACATATTTGGTGCATTGTTAATGCCTGCTAAAAATGCAGATTCTGCTAAATCTAAGTCTTTGGCAGATTTATCAAAATAATATGTTGCACCATATTCTACCCCATGAAGGTTATTTCCACCAACAAAAATAACATTTAGGTATTTTTCCAAAATTTGCTCCTTAGTAAGCATTTTTTCAATTTGATATGCCCTAGACATTTCACGAATTTTTCTTTCTATACCAGCTGTACCAGTGTCTGCTTTATCTTTCATAAGATTTTTTACTAATTGTTGGGTAATAGTACTTCCTCCACCAACATCAGAAGTTCCACTATTTAAAATATAACTCATAGTTGCCTTTGCTGTTCTTAAAATATCTACTCCAGAGTGTTCATAAAATCTTTTATCTTCTATTGCAATATAGGCATCTGCTGTATATTTTCCCATTTGGTCTAATGTAACATTTTTTCTATTGCCATCTCCTTCTGATGCAGAAAGTGTTGCTAAAATGTTTTCATCTGAATCATATACTACAGTGTTTTCGCGTGCTATTAAATCATTTGCAGTAAGTGCCCATGTATCGCTAAAGAAAATTCCTGCAAAAACACCTACTCCTGCTAATCCACAAAGCACAATTAATAAAAAGAAAATTAAAATTACCTTTTTTAGTTTGGAATGTTTTTTCTTTTTCTTGCTTCCCTTTGCATTTACTTTTTGTGTTTCTTCTTTATCATTTTTGGTTTTCTTTCTTCTACTTGGTTCAATCTTATATTGTTTTGTATTACTACTTGTTTTGGTATTCTTTTTATTTCCCATTAGGATATTCCTCCTTGGATAAAATTTGACATATTTATTATATAATATATTCTGAAAAAAGCAAAGTATTTTAAGAAATTTTTAAGTTTTTCTAGTTAAGTAGAATAATTTTTTAATTCAAACTATGTAACTAAGCCTACAAAATAGAAAAATGTCCTAAAACTAGGACATTTTATCCAAAAATTCCTTTTTTCTTTACAGGTGGTTGTTCATTCATTGTTTTTGCAAGTTCTACTAAGAGTTTCCTTTGTTCTTGACTTAATCTTTTTGGGACTTGAACAATTACTTGAAAAACAAAATCTCCTTGCCCACTGCCATTTAAATTTTTAAATCCCTTATTACGGATTACAAATTTAGTTCCCGTTTGTGTCCCTTCTGGAATTTTATAACTTTCTTCTGTTCCATCTACCATTGGGATTTTAAGTTCTGCACCTAGAGTTGCTTGGGTAAAGGTAATCGGAATATCACAAAGTACATTATTTCCTTTTCTAGAATAAATACTATGTCTTTTTACATGTACTGTAATATATAAATCTCCTTTTGTTCCTCCATTTTCACCAGGTTCTCCTTCTCCACGTAATACAATGGTTTGATTATCGTCTACACCTGCAGGTATTTTTACCGTTAACCTTACTTGGTTACGTACTGTTCCTTTTCCTTTACAGGTTTCACAAGGTTCTTTTATTACTTTTCCTGTTCCATGACAATTAGTGCAAGTTCTCATAGTTTGCATTTGACCTAAAATAGTAGTTTGTACTTGTTTAATTTGTCCCGTACCATGGCATACACTACAAGTTTCTGGATGTGTTCCAGGTTTTGTTCCCTCTCCATGGCAAGTATTGCAAGTTTCACGACGGTTAAGTGTTACATATCTTTCTGTTCCTAAAAAGGATTCTTCAAAACTAATTTCTAAGTCATAACGTAAGTCGGCCCCCTTTCTTGGTCCGTTTGCTCTAGCGGATCTTGAACTGCCTCCAAATCCTCCTCCAAAAAAGGAAGAAAAAATATCTCCTAAGTCTCCAAAATCACTAAATCCGTCAAATCCTGTTGAATAGGTATAAGTGCCATTTCCAAAAGGACCTCCTGCACCTGCTCCTCCACCAAAACCTTGTGGGCCATCAGGGCCAAATTGATCATACATACGTCTTTTTTGGCTATCAGATAAAGTTTCATAAGCTTCATTTACTTCTTTAAACTTAGCTTCTGCTTCTTCTTTATTATCAGGATTAGCATCTGGATGATATTTTTTGGCTAATTTTCGATATGCTTTTTTTATTTCTTCGTCACTTGCATTTTTATTTACACCAAGTACTTCGTAATAATCTCTCTTATTTGCCATTTTCTAATTCCTCACAATTTTATTTTAGAAACAAGTGCACTTAAAATTTAGTGCACTTATTTATTTTCTTATTTCTTATTATTTTATTCTTTATTATTCTATTTTTTATTATTTTATGAATTATTTTTTATTTGGTAAATTATCTTTTGGATGAAGTGTCTCAAGTGGCCCCATTAGGGGCCAGTGAGAACCGTCCCCACTAATCCACCTTGTAGTCTGCATCATGAATGTTGCCATTTTCGTCTGCATGAGGACCTTGATTAGTACCATCATTTGCTTCACTACTATTATTGTTACCTGCTGCGTTTGCCGCATTTTGTGCTTGTTGTTGTGCTTCAGCTGTTTGTTTATATAATTTTTCTGTAATTGAATAAAATACGGTTGTTAATTTTTCTGTTGCAGATTTAATTGCTTCTACGTCTGAGCCTTCTAGTGCTTTTTTAACATTTGCAATTTCTGTTTCTGCTTTTGCTTTTTCTTCTCCGCTAATTTTGTCTCCTAATTCTTCTATTGTTTTTTGGCAGTTATATACTAAGCTTTCTGCATTATTTCTAGCTTCAATTTCTTCTTTTCTCTTTTTGTCTTCAGCTGCATGTGCTTCTGCTTCTTTTACTGCTTTTTCAATATCTTCATCAGAAAGGTTAGTGCTTGCAGTAATAGCCACTTGTTGACTATTTCCTGTTGCCATATCTTTTGCAGATACGTGTACAATTCCGTTTGCATCAATATCAAAGGTTACTTCAATTTGTGGTACGCCACGTGGTGCTGCTGGAATTCCTGTTAATTGGAATCTTCCTAATGTTTTGTTATCTGCTGCCATTTCACGTTCACCTTGTAATACGTGAATTTCTACACTTGTTTGACCATCTGCTGCTGTTGAGAATACTTGTGATTTTTTGGTTGGAATAGTTGTATTTCTTTCAATTAATTTTGTAAATACTCCACCTAATGTTTCAATACCAAGTGATAATGGTGTTACATCTAGTAATACTAAGTCTTTTACATCTCCAGAAAGTACACCACCTTGAATAGCTGCACCAATTGCAACACATTCATCTGGGTTAATTCCTTTATCTGGTTCTTTTCCTGTAATTTTCTTTACAGCTTCTTGTACAGCTGGTACTCTAGTAGAACCACCAACTAATAATACTTTATGCAAATCATTTGCAGTAATTCCTGCATCTTTCATAGCTTTTTCTACTGGGATTTTTGTTGCTTCTATTAAGTCATGAATTAATTCTTCAAATTTTGCTCTAGTAAGAGTAATATCCATATGTTTTGGTCCTGTTGCGTCTGCTGTAATAAATGGTAAGTTAATTTGTGTTTGTTGCATTCCAGAAAGCTCAATTTTAGCTTTTTCTGCTGCTTCTTTTAAACGTTGCATAGCCATTTTATCGGTAGATAAATCAATACCATTTGATTTTTTAAATTCTGCTACTAAATAATCAATAATTCTTTGGTCAAAGTCATCTCCACCAAGTCTTGTATTTCCATTGGTTGCTAATACTTCAAATACACCATCACCAATATCTAGAATAGAAACATCAAATGTTCCTCCACCTAAATCATATACCATAATTTTTTGGTCTTGGTCTTCTTTATCCATACCAAATGCTAAAGCTGCTGCTGTTGGTTCATTAATAATTCTTAATACTTCAAGTCCAGCAATTTTACCAGCATCTTTAGTTGCTTGTCTTTGGCTATCGCTAAAATATGCAGGTACTGTAATAACAGCTTGTGTAACTGGCTGTCCTAAATAATTTTCTGCATCTGTTTTTAATTTTTGTAGAATCATAGCAGAAATTTCTTGTGGAGAGAATTCATCTCCTTCAATTTTTACTTTTCTATTGGTTCCCATATCTCTTTTAATAGAAATAACGGTATTTTCTGGATTAGTAACAGCTTGACGTTTTGCAATTTGTCCTACTAATCTTTCTCCATTTTTTGAAAATGCTACAACAGATGGAGTAGTTCTATTTCCTTCTGCATTTGGAATTACAACTGGTTCTCCTCCTTCCATTACTGCAACACATGAATTTGTTGTACCTAAGTCAATACCTATAATTTTTCCCATAATAAATCTTCCTTTCTAAATTTGAATTTTTTCTATTGATAGAATATTTTATTTTCTGGTGCCTTGCTGGTCGCAGCCTCCTAATTTTAAAAAAACTAGTATGTCGGCTGCTCCAATCGCACTCAACCTTACGGTTTCGTTTGGTCGCTGCGCGGCACCTGACAAATAAAATATTCTATCACTACATCATAAATTAAAAATTTATATATAAATAAAAATTAAAATCTTAGTTTGCTACAATAACCATAGAATGTCTAATAACTCTATTACCTATTTTATAGCCCTTTCTGTATTCTTGTACAATTTCTTTTTCACCCTTGGTATCATCTTGCACACTACTTACTGCTTCATGAAACTCTGGGTCAAATGTTTGTCCTACTGCTTCAATAGCTTGCACTCCATTGCTTAAAAGGACATCTTGAAATTGTTTTAATACAAGTTCTATTCCTTTTTTGTATTCTTCATCTTTTGTTTCTACTTCTACAGCTTTTTCTAAATTATCAATTACTGGTAAAAAGTTAGAAACTACATCTGCCATAATAGAATTGTACAACTCTGTTTTTTCTTTGGCACTTCTTTTCTTATAATTGTCAAATTCAGCTGCCACTCTTTTTAACCTGTCTTCTGTTTCTTCTAACTGAATTTTTAATGTTTCTACTTTTTTATTTGCTTCTATTTTTTCATCTACGTTTTGCTTATTTTCCTCTGTCATACTGCTCTTTTTTTCTTGTTCTTGTTGATTTTTCTTTTCTTTTTCCACTTAACACTTTCCTCACTTTCCATTTAATTTTTTACTAATATATTTCATAACTGAAATTACTTTAGAATAATCCATTCTTTTTGGTCCTATAATTCCAATAGTTCCTAAATCTTTATTTTGATATCGATGTTTAAAGGTAATAACACTAAAGTCTTTTAATTGTTCATTATCATTTTCGTCGCCAATATATACATTGATATCTTTTGCAAAACCAGTATTTAATAAATCTAGCATAATTTCTTTTGTATCAATTAAGTTAATAAAGTTTTTAGCAACTTCTAAACTCTTAAATTCTGGTAATTCAAAAGATTTGTTAGCTCCTTCTAAGTAAAAATTACTGTCTTCATTAATTACTCTATCTAATTGCTCCATGATTGGCTTAATTACTTTTAAACTATAATTCATTTCAGAAAAGATGTATTCTTCTAGAGGTTTATCAATTGCTTCTATTGGTTTTCCTTTTAATTTGTTATTAAAGATGAAATTTAAAGTACTTACTTGCTCTTCTGTAATATCTTCATCAAATTTAATAATGGTTTCTTTGATAATTCCTGTATCGGTTAGAATAACTGCCATAAGCATTCTTTGCCCTAGTAAAACAAATTTTACTTCTTCAATGTTTTGCAAATTTGTTTTTGGTCCTACAGAAACCGAAGTATAATGAGTTACTTCTGATAAAGTATTTGTAGCAATTTTGGTTAATTCCTCAATTTCATTTACCCTTGTTTCTAGTTTAGATTGAATATACCTAATTTCTTCTAAGCTAATATCATCTTCTTTTAATAATTCATCTACATACAATCTGTAGCCTTGTGCTGATGGAACTCTACCACTAGAAGTATGAGGTTTGTCTAAGTATCCTCCTTTTTCTAATTCTGCCATTTCGTTTCTAATGGTTGCACTGCTACAATCTAACCCATATTTTTGTACTAAAGCCCCTGAACTTACAGGCTCTGCTGTACTAATGTACTCATCAATAATAGCTTGTAAAATTCTCTTTTTTCTTTCATCTAACATTTAGAATTTCACCTCTTTTTTAGATGGGATAGATGTTTTTAGCACTCTTTGTTTTTGTCTGCTAAACTTTCTATATATTATATCCATTTTTAGCAATTGTCAATAGTTATTGCTAAAAAGTTGTGTGAATTTTTTGTGAAAACTAAATAAACTGTAGAATGAATTTAGTTCATTCTACAGTTTATATTTTTTAGATTTTAAGTTTAAATTTTTATGTTTTAATTTGTAAAAATATCTTTTTTCTTTTAAATATGGGTAATTTAGAATTAAATTCTAATTTTTACCCTTAAGCTGTTAATTGCATAACTTGTAATACTACATTTAGTAAAACGGCAACAATATCAAATACACCTATTACGATACCTGCAATAGCAAAACCTTTCAATTTTTCTGTTGCTTTGTTGAATTTAACAAGTCCTATAATACCAGTAATAAGAGCTACAATTCCACATGGTAGACCTGCAATAAGTAATCCTACTAATAGCTAATTACCCCATAAGTATTTACTTTTTTAACTCCATTATTATTTTGGTTTACATTTTGGCTTGCACCATTTTCTTGAATTGGATTGTTATCTTCTTCCATACTTTTCTCCTCCATTATTTTCTATATTTCTATATTTATGTCTTGATAAAAAAATTATACATGAGTTTTTTAAGAAATACAAGTGTTTTTTAATTTTTTCTTGATTTTCATTATACAAACTCTTCCCAAACTAAATTTGCTAAGTCCAAACCTTTTTTAGTTAATTTTATCCAATCTCCATCTATTTCTAATAATTCTTCATTAACTAATTTTTCTAATTCTGTATGATACAAATAAATAGGATTTTCTACAAATTTATTTTTAAATTCTTGTATACTAACTCCTTGAATTTTTCTTAAACCTAAGAGCATATATTCTTTTTGCTTTGCGGTAATAGTCTGTTTTTCATAAAAGACAAAGTTATCTTCTTGTTTTCCTATTTTAAAATTGTGAATATATTCTTCTATGGTTTCTACATTAGAATAGCGAACTCCATTGGTATAAGAATGAGCAGCTACTCCAAAACCAATATATTCTTTTTGATTCCAACAATCCATGTTATGTTTGGATTCATGTTTCTCCTTTGCAAAGTTAGAAATCTCATAATGAATATAGTCATTTTGTTCTAACTTTTCTTTTACTTTCCAATACATATTTCTTTCTAACTCTTCTTCTGGAAGTTTTAAAGTACCATCTTCTATCTGCTTTTGTAATTTTGTATTTTCTTCTACAATAAGAGAATAAACCGAAACATGTTCTGGCTCTAAAGAAATTATTTCATCTAAACTGTCTTCCACTTCCAAAATGGTTTGGTCTGGTAAGCCAATCATAAGATCTACATTGATATTTTGAAATCCCGCTTCTCTTGCAAAACGATAAGTATCTAAAAAATCGTAATACCCATGAATTCTTCCTATAGTTTTTAATAAATGTTCATGAGTAGATTGCAATCCTATACTTAAACGGTTAACTCCTGCCTTTTTATAATCTCCTAATTTTTCTATATTAACTGTTCCTGGGTTTACTTCTATCGTAATTTCTGCTTGATTATCTACTTTGTAATATTGTTGTATAGTTTCTAAAATTTGTACAATATAACTACTATCTATAAAAGAAGGTGTTCCTCCTCCAATATAAATGGTTTTTACTAAAAATAAATCATCTAAGTTAGACTCAGCATCTTTTTGATTTGCTTCTCCCACTTCTTGAATTTCTTGTAGTAAATATTTTATATATTCTGGGATAAAATTTTCTTTATTTTCATAAGAACAAAAATCACAATAATTACATTTTCTTTTGCAGAACGGAATATGTACATAAATTCCTATTTCTTTTTGCTTCAAGTTTTTCATCCTTCCCTATTATTTTTTTGATTTTAATTCTTCCACTATTTTTTCTATTGCTTGAAATCTATGGTTTACGCCAGACTTTCCAATTGGTTTTACTAGCATATTTCCTAACTCTGTTAAGGAAGCTTCTGGATTTTCTAGTCTTGCTTTTGCAATTTCTTGTAATGGTTCGGATAGTTTTGCTAGCTTTCCTATAGATTGTAAATATTGAATATTTTCTATTTGTTGCAAAGCTGCATTTACGGTTTTATTTAAATTAGCAGTTTCACAATTTACCTTTCGATTTACCTGATTTCTAATATCACGGTAAACTCTTATTTCTTCAAATTTTAACACAGAACGGCTGGCACCAATTAGTGCTAAAAATTTAGAAATTTCATCTCCATCTTTCATATATAAAGAAAAACTTCTCGTTTTTTTCATTTTTCCAAAGGTAATTTCGTAATAGGTTAAAATATTTTCTATCATTCCTACATTTTTTTGTTCCGAAAAATGAATTTCTAAATGATAAGTATTTTTAGGGTTTGTAATAGAACCCCCTCCTAAAAAGCACCCTCTTACTAGTGCTTTTGCCAAAGCTTCATCCTCTTTTATCATTTTTTCTACTATTTCTTGATTTATCACAATTTTATTTTCTTGATAAGAAACTTCTGGTAACTCTAATTTCTGATTTAAAGTAATGCAAAAATTTTTTCCTATCATTTCAATTTCATAATTTTGATATTGTAAATTGCTAATTAATTTGCTAAAACGATTAATATTATACTCATTTTCAGTTGTAAATTTTAGCTTGCTTTTTTCTAATCCTACAGAACTGGTAAAAAGGTAACCTAAGAATTCATATTTTACCATTTGTTTGTTGGCTAAATTGGTAAGTTTACTAAGTTCTTCTTTTACTTCACTAGAAAAAGACATCTCTTCCCTCACTTATTTATCTTTTATTTTTTATTAATTTTCTTCTATGTTTTTTATTTTTATACATGTTGCACTCTTATTCTTCAATTTTTCTGAAATACTAAAACTCTATCATTACCGCCTAAATCTTTAATAGCCTGTAATGTAACTATTTTCCACTTTTTCGTTTGCTCTGCTATTTTTAAAATAGCATTTGCTTGGTTGTATCCAATTTCTAAAACTAAATAACCTTTTGATTTTAGATAGGAGGACGCTTCTTTTAAAATTTTATTATAGAAGAAAAGTCCATCTTCTCCTCCATCTAAGGCAATTTTTGGTTCTTGTTGTACCTCTTTCGATAGTGTTGCTATTTCACTTGTTTCAATATATGGTGGGTTGGATACAATCGTATCAAATTGGTAGTTCTTTAGTTTTTCAAATAAATTAGATTGTACCATTTTGATATTCTTTTCCACTTTATTTTGTATAGCATTTTTTTGTGCTATTGCTAAAGATTTTTCTTGTATATCGCTTAAAACTACTCTAGCATTTTTTATGTTTTTAGCAATAGATATTCCTATACAACCACTACCTGTACATAAATCTAAGATACAAATTTCTGTGTTGCTGTCATTGATAAATTGTATAGCTGTTTCCACTACTACTTCTGTGTCTGGTTGTGGAATTAACACATTTTCATCCACATAAAATTCTAAGCCCATAAATTCTTGTACATGAGTAATATATTGTATAGGCATTCCTTGTTTTATTTTTTCTATTTGTTTTTCATATTCTTTTTGTTTTTCTAAACTTACTTCTTCTAATTCATTACAAATCATTTGACTTCTTGTTTGTTTTAAAACGAATTCTAATAATTTTCTTGTTTTAATAGAGGCTTCTTGTATTGGTATTTTCTCCAATTCACTCTTTCCCCATAAATATAGTTCTTTTTGATTCATGTGTTCTCACTTTTATTTTTCTATTTTGCTTTCTTCATTATTCTATTTTTTGAAAGCTTTTTGTCGCTTTTTCAAATTATATCATGATTTTTAATAAAACACAACAAAATACCCCGCTTTAGCCGTAAGGTGAATGAAATTTTAAGGACCTGTTTTCACAGGTGGGTGTCTTGTTGAATGCTTCTGGGTTTCTTATTTAAAAATAAATAAGCATACACGCCACATTCAAAGGCGGACTCCCTTTTTAAATTTGTTGGTTCTAAAATTCCAGTCTACACGTACTATGCAGGGAAAAATAAATTCTATTTATTTGTTATTAATATCTTAGCATATTTTTTTATGTATTGCAAATGTTTTTTCTTCCAATTTTATTCAAGAAGAAAGGATATCTCTTATTTTCTTTTGTTTTCTTATTTATTAATCCCATTTATTTGTATTTTTATACTTGCATTTTTTATTTTGTTATGATATTGTGAAATTATTATAAGTATATGGTGATAAAATGAAAGCGAAAGAAAAATCAAAGAAAGAAAATAAGAAAAGTTCTAATTCCAATTTATTATTTTTTTTAAAAAAGCATTGGCTATTATTGCTACTACTGTTAGTTTGCATGATAGTTATTTTTGTCTTATTTTTTTATTTAATTACAAATTGGATGGGAAAAAGAAATTTTGAAAAAGAAGTTGAAAAAATTGCAAGTATCAAAGAGAATCCTCTTGTTTCTTTAGAAAAAATTTATTGTTATAGTAGTGCTACTGCCACAAACAATGCTGAAAATAGGGCTATGTGGGATTTAGATGTTAGTCAATATACAGATATAGCACTTTTTCTTAGTATTCATGTAAATAATGTGACTTCTGGTGGAAATGAGATTACAATAGAACGTACTCCTAAAAATACCATTTCTCAAATTTATATTGATCAAATACAGTTTGCCAATAGTAATAATTCTTACACTGATACTAATAGTAAAAACATTACTTTAAGCTATCTTCCTTTATCACAATTTGGAAAACTAGAAGCAGAAGAGCAATCTACGGTACAGCAACAAAATGAAAAAATTTCTTTTCAAATTGTAGATGATGCTAGTCAAATAATAAATAGTAGTACCACATTTACCGAGCCTACTGTTGATAAATATCTTACTTTACCTCTTACTTTTCGTTATTGGAATTATCATTGTAAAACAAATGCTTCTATTACCAATATTAATACTCCTTTGACCTTTGATGGTAGTTTATTAAAAAGAGCAGGGATTCCTCTTTCTGATATCAAAAATACGATTACTTTTACCATACATGTTATCAATCAATTGAAAGAAGAATATATTTATCATGTTAATTTAGACATTCCTTTGCAAAGTGAAGATAATACAGAAAGTATTTATGATGGTAGTTATAGCTTTGAAAAAGAGTTAGAAAATAATTATTTTTATTTAAAAATTCAATAATTTTTTCTATATTTTTGTTCTGTTTTCGCCACAATTCATGAATATGAAATTGATTAAATTTAAATAAATTGATTCTTTCGACATAAAAAACTGAAGATTTAATTTCTTCAGTTTTTATTATTCTTTAAAATTTAACTTTTAATTCCAAATTTCAAAATTTGTATAAGATTTGAATTTACATTACTCTATTTTTATTGTTTTGCTTCTATTTTGTAGTCTTTTGCATTAACAATATCTCCAGTAGCCATTGCATTAAGTTGATCTGTTTGTCCAGGTTGTAATGCTGGAAGTACTGGACTTAATTCTGCAATAACTTCTCCATTTTCTCCTAGTAATGTTAATTTTACAACCTCTGGCTGAGTAGCTGTGGTTCCTACATTTTTAACATCAGCTAAGAAAGTACTGTTACCATTTGAATTACTAGTAAATTGAACATTGCTAATTTCTAATGTTTTATAAGTTTTTACACTTTGAAGGTCATTACTGTTGTTTAATTTTGTACCATCATTTAATTCTGTAACATACTTTTCCTCATTTTGTGTAGCAGTATTGGTTGCTGGTGTATTTAAATTATCATTTTTACCTCCATTTCCAAAACTTTTTACACAAATTACAATAATTAAAATAAGTAGCATAATTCCTACAATTGTAAAAATTATTTTTTTCTCCTTTGGTGTCATTTGTTTTCCTCCTTTCACTTTTTCTGTTTGTAAAAATTACATTTATATTATAACCATGTTTTTTATAAATGTAAAGAGTAGAAATCAATTTTTCACAAAATTTCTGGTTCACTTTTTAATCTAATTTTTCTTTTTAAGAATTTCTAGATGAATATCTATAAAATTATTCCATTTCTTCCACAATCAGTTTTCTTTTTAAAAACTGATTGTCTACTATACCTATACCTAGCCATTTTCCAGTATGGGTTAATATTTGATAATACCCATCTTCTCTTCTTCTTAATAATTTTACTCCATTTAAAAAAAGTACATATTCTTTTTGTGTTAAAGTTAATTCTGGCAAGTCTTCAAAAAAACTTTGTATAGAAATTACATGACTTTGCCAAAATAATGGATTATCTTTATTTTCTTCTATTTGTTCTATAGTTACACTTTGTTCTAATTTAAAATTTCCCACTTGCAGACGAGTAAGTTCTTTCATGTGTCCTACTGTTTCTAATTTTTCTGCTATATTTTCACATAACGTTCTAATATAGGTACCTTTAGAGCAATGCACACGAAAAGAGATAGTTGCTTCCTGTTTTTTTATTTCTAATAATTGTATATCATAAATTTCAATTTCTCTTTTAGGAATTTCTACCTCTTTATTTTCTCTGGCATATTCATAGAGTTTTTTTCCATTTACTTTAATTGCAGAATAAATAGGCGGTGTTTGTACTTGTTTTCCTTGCATAGATTTTAACACTTTTTGTACATTTTCTACTTCTAAATTCTGAAGATTTACTTGCTTTTTCTCTATTACCTTTCCTTCTCCATCTGCAGTATCAGTTTTTGCTCCTAGCTGAATAGTAGCTTCATAAACTTTATCATGGTCTATTAAATATTTAGAAAGTTTTGTTCCTTGTCCTAACAGTAAAGGAAGGACACCTGTTGCCATTGGATCCAATGTTCCAGTATGTCCTACCTTTTCATGAGCTATTTTTTTTACTTTTGCTACTATATCATGGGAGGTATATTCTTTTGGTTTATTGACTATTAAAATACCGTCCATTTTTTACCCTTTCCTATAATTTTATCTTTTCTGAATAATATAATGTTTTTGCAGTGAGGCTGTGGGGACCAGCGACTTACAGACTTTTATAAAATTTTATTTAAAGTCTGTTAGGAAGTAAGGATGGAACGAAAAAAACATTATATTATTCAGAAAAAATTATACAAATTAAAATGATTTTATTTTTTACAATAATCTAATAACTTCTTTTAAAATTTTCTCTTTTGCCTGTTCTAATGTGCCTTGAATAGTACATCCTGCAGCTCTTGGATGACCTCCTCCTCCAAATACCACACAAGCGTCAGATACATTTACATAGTCATTAGAGCGTAAAGAAATTTTACAACCTTTCTCTGTTTGACGTATAAAAATAGATACTTCTACTCCTTCTACATCTCTTCCATTTTCTACAATTCCTTCATGATCTCCATTTTCTGCATGGACTTTTTCTTCATCATTTTTAGTAATATAGGTATAAGCAATTTTTCCATTTTCTAGAAATTCCATTCTATCATTTGCAATACGATGTAGTTCAAAATTTGGTCTTGTCTTTGTTTGCAAAACCTGTTTATATACCTTAGAAACATTTACCCCCTTATTTAAAAGCCATGCTACAAATTCAAAAGTTTCTGCTGTTACTCCCTGATATTTAAATCCACCTGTATCTGTAATGATTCCTGTTAAAATACAAGTTCCAATATCTTTAGTAATTTCAATGCCAAAATATTCTAAAACTACTAATAATATTTGTGCACAGGCTGGCGCATCTGGATTTACATAGTTATAATCTCCAAACATAGTATTGGTACTATGGTGATCTATACAAATTTTCGTTTTTGCATCCTCAAAGTAACTTGCAAATCCATTTAGCATTTTTACAGTAGCACAGTCTAAAGATATTGCTAAATCATAGTGTTCGATATCACTTTCTGTTTTTAAGTCTTCTATTCCTGGTAAGCAGTTAAATACTTTAGAATGTTCTGGAATAATAATATCTGGATTTTTACCATATGCTTTTAAAGCATGATACATCGCTAAGCTACTACCCATTGCATCTCCATCTGGATTTTCATGTGTTAAAATTACAATGGTTTCTGCTTGATTAATTTTTTCTATAATATCATCTAAAGTCATAATATACCCCTTAATTTTTTCTATTATTTTACTAAACTTTTCTTTTGTTTTCAAGTATTTTAATTAATTTCGTAATGATTCATTTACAAATTACAAATCTTCTTTCTTTTTCAAATCCTTTAAAATACTATCTATTCTAGCTCCATATTCTAAAGAATCATCTATTTCGAAAATAAGCTCTGGTGTAATTCTTAAATTAACATTTTTAGCAATTTGACTACGAATAAAGCCAGAAGATTCTTTTAATCCTTCCATTGTTTTACCTATACTTTTAGAATTTAAAATACTAACATAAACTTTGGCATATTTAAAATCAGGTGTAATTTTAACCTTGGTTACACTAATTAGACCTGTTACTTTTGAATTTTTAAGTTCAAAAGTAAACACACGGCTAATTTCTTTTTTTAATTCTTCATTCACACGATTTAATCTAGCCTCATTCTTTGGCATTTACATATCTTCCTTTCCTTTAATCAGTATCTACAGTAAAAGTTGGTATTATATTATTTCGTAGCGAGTTAAGGTAGGGACCAACAAGTTACCTCTTAACCTCTTCCATAATATAAAATTCTAAATTATCATCTTCTTTTACATCATTGTAGCCTTCAATTTGAAGTCCACATTCAAAGCCTTTAGATACTTCTTTTACGTCGTCTTTAAAACGTTTTAAAGAAATTAATTTTCCATCATGGATAACCACATTTTCACGAATAACACGTACCCCTGCATTTCTTTCGATTTTTCCATCTGTTACAAATGCACCTGCAATTGTTCCAACACCAGATACTTTGAAAGTTTGTCTTACAATAGCATTACCTATTACTTTTTCTTCATAAACTGGGTCAAGCATGCCTTTCATAGCAGCTTCTACGTCTTCTATTGCTTGATAAATGACAGAATATTGTTTAATTTCTACATTTTCTTTTTCTGCCATATCTTTTGCTGTATTTACTGGTCTTACATTAAATGCAATAATAATGCATTTACCAGCTTTTGCAAGTTGTACGTCAGATTCTGTAACAGCTCCTGCTACGGCATGAATAACTTTTACTTTTACTTCATCATTAGATAACTTTTCTAATGATTGCTTTAATGCTTGTGCAGTTCCTTGTACATCTGCTTTTACAATAATATTTAATTGTTTTAAGTTTTCACTTTCCATTTTTTCAAATAAATTGCTTAAAGTTACTTTATTATTTTCTGCTAAAGCTTGTTCTCTTTCTTGACGTTTTCTTCTTTCTATTAAATGTTTTGCCATTTTTTCATCTTTTACTTCATAGAAAGTATCACCTGCTTCTGGAACTTCTGTTAATCCCATAATTTCTACTGGAGTAGATGGTCCGGCTTTTTTTACTCTTTGACCTTTGTCATTTTTCATAGCACGAATCCTACCAATGGATTTACCAACTACAATGGTATCTCCTTCGTCTAAAGTACCTCTTTGTACAAGCATAGAAGCGATAGGTCCTTTTGCTTTATCTAGTCTTGCTTCAATAACAGTACCTTTTGCCTGTTTATGAGGATTTGCTTTTAATTCTTTCATATCTGCTACTAATAATACCATTTCTAGTAAGTTATCTATATTAATTTTTTTCTTAGCAGAGATTGGGACATAAATTGTATCTCCTCCCCATTCTTCTGGTACTAGTTCATATTCCATTAATTCTTGCTTAATTTTTTCTACATTGGCACCTGGTAAATCGATTTTATTTACTGCTACAATAATTGGAATATCTGCTGCTTTTGCATGGTTAATAGCCTCTACTGTTTGTGGCATTACACCATCATCTGCTGCTACAATTAAAATAGCAATATCTGTAATTTGAGCTCCTCTAGCACGCATTGCGGTAAATGCTTCATGTCCTGGAGTATCTAAGAAGGTAATTTCTCTTCCATTAATATTTACTTTATATGCACCAATATGTTGGGTAATTCCTCCTGCTTCTCCTTCTATTACATGGGTACTACGAATTGCGTCTAAAAGTGAAGTTTTTCCATGGTCTACGTGACCCATAACAACAACTACTGGTGGTCTTGGTTCTAATTCATCTGCTGAATCTTCTGTTTCATCAAATAAGATGTCTTCTTCTTTTAATTCTTCTTTTTTATTTGCTGTAATGCCAAATTCTTGTGCTACTAAAAAAGCGGTATCAAAGTCTACAGTATTATTAATAGTTGCCATAACTCCTAAGTTAAATAATTTTTTAATAACTTCTCCACTTGTTTTTTTCATTTCAGCTGCTAAATCTTTTACAGTAATTGTCGCAGGAATTGTAATTTCTTTTAATTCAAAGATTTTTTGTTTATTTCTTTCTTCTTCCTTTTGAGGTTTACGTTTGTTCTTTTTGCCTCTAGCAGTGGTTAAGTCATAGTAGTCTAGCATTTCTCCATCTTGTTCATTAAACATGTGAGAAAGTTTATCTACTTGTTTTAAATCTTTTAATTTTCCCTCATTAAACTCTTCATGGAAACGGTCACTTCTTTTAGCTTTCGTTCCTTTTTTAGCTTTATTATCTTCATAACGATTTGCTTTTTCTTTATCGATTGCTCTTGTACTAATATCTCTTTTATCTTCTTTTTCTACAATTTCTGTAGCCATAATATCTTTAATATTACGGTCAATTCCACGACTGTCTAATGGTCTTCCATTATTGTTTCTAGCAAATGGTCTTTGATTATTATTAAAGCGATTCTCTCCTCTACGATTTCCATATCGATTTTGGTTATATTCTCCTTGTGGTCTATTGCCATAGCGATTTTGATTATTATCATTCTGTCTATTTCCATAACGATTTTGATTGTTTTCTCCATTGCGATTACCAAAACGATTATCTCCTGTATGGTTACCGTAACGGTTTTGATTTTGATATGGTCTATTTTCTGGATGTGGAGTTGGTACAGTAGTATTTTCTTTTGGACTAGTAGTTACCTTTTGTGGCTGTGCTTCAGAAGAAGTTACAGGTTTTACTTCTTCTTTCTTTACTACAGGTTCTTCTGGCTTTGTAGTTTCTTTTACTGGTTCTACTACCTTAGGTTCTTCTTTTGGTACTACCTCTACCTTTTCTTCTTTTTGGGCAGGTGTAGTAGGTTTAATACCAAACAATTCATTTACAGTCATTGGTTTTACTGGTTGTTTTCTATACACAATATTAAAATCTTGGTTTTTCTTTCTTTCTACAAAACCAACATCTTTTCTAGTTTCTTTTTCTTCTTTTTTGGTTTCCTTTTCTTCGTCTGTTACAATAACCTCACGTCTAATAATGACTGGGGTATTTTCTTTTTTAGATGCTTTTTCTGTTTTTTCCTTTTTGCTTTCTTGATTATTAGCCTGTTTTTTTGTATTATCCTCTTTTTTTGGAGTTTCTGCTTTTTTAGAAGAATTTTCAGATTTGCTTTCTTGTTTTCCAAAAACTTCTTTTATTTGGTTAGCAACATCTTCTTCTACTGCACTTAAATGGCTTGTTACTTGTATTCCTAACTCGTTTGCTTTTGCAATTACTTCTTTACTATTTACTCCTAATTCTTTTGCAATTTCATGTATTTTAATCTTACCCAATCATTTCACCCCCATTAATTATTTTTTCAATTGCTTGTGCAAATCCTTTTTCTTTTACACCAATTACTACCTTATTTTGTTTTCCAATTGCTTTACTTAATTCTTCCATTGATAAAATATCTACCACCATAATAGAAAATTGTTTTCCCTTTTCATAAAATAAATTTTTGGTTCTTTCTGAAGCATCTTTTGCAAGCAGAATAATATAAATGCTTTTCTTTTCTATTGCTTCTAAGCAAGCATCTGTACCTGCTACAATTTTTCCTGCCTTTGTGGCAAGCCCCAATAAACCATATACTTTTTGATAATTAACCAATCTTACACCTCTTGCTTTTCTATTGTATTTCTTAATTGCTCATAAATATCTTCTTCTATTTTCATTTCAAAAGATTTTTCTAGTCTTTTAGAACGAACTGCTTTTTCTAAACATTCTGAATTGTTGCAAATATATGCTCCTCTACCTGGTAATTTCCCCGTTTTGTCGACTTTAATTTCTCCTTGTGCATTTTTTACAATACGAATTAATTCTTTTTTTGTTTTTTGTGTATTGCATCCTATACAGGTACGGTTCGGTATTTTTTTCAAAACGTTCACATCCTTTATTTTAAATGTATTTTCAAATTTTATACATTATTCCATTTGTTGTACAACTCTTATTCTTATTTTTTTGTTGTCTACATCTATTGTACAACTTTCATTTTTTTCTTAATTTTCTTCTTCTGTTGTTTTTATATTATTAGTATCTGTATTTTCTTTATCTTCTTGTGATATTTCTTGTGCATTTTCTGTCTCTTGCTCTCCATTTTCTTCTTGTGCTTCTTGCATTAGTTTTCTAAATTGAGATTCAGTTTTAATATCTATTTTCCAACCGTTACCAGTTAATTTAGCAGATAATCTAGCATTTTGACCTGATTTTCCAATAGCCAATGATAATTGGTCATCTGGTACAATAACTTGAGCAAATTTTTCGTCTGCATGAATATCTACCGCCATAACTTGTGCTGGAAGTAATGCAGCTGAAATAAAAATAGCTGGATCCTCATTCCATTCGATTACATCAATTTTTTCTCCATGTAATTCATTAATAATATTTTGAATACGAATTCCCTTTTGACCTACACAAGAGCCAACAGGATCTATGTTTTCATTTGGTGAATATACAGCTACTTTGCTTCTGCTTCCTGCATCTCTTGCAACACCTTTAATTTCAATAACACCTTCATAAATTTCTGGAATTTCTAATTCAAAAAGTTTTCTTACAAAGTCAGCACATGCTCTAGAAACTGTAACTTGTGGTGCACCTTTTAGTCCTCTTTCTACATTTAGTACATAAGCTCTTATTTTATCATTTACATGGTAATTTTCGGTAGGCACTTGTTCTTTTAAAGGCATAACACCTTCTAATTTTCCTAAATCCAAAACCACCATATTTCCATCTGCTTTTTGCACAATACCAGAAACAATTTCTCCTTTTCTGTTGTTAAATTCTTCAAAAAGGTAATTTCTAGACTCTTCTCTAATTTTTTGTACAATTACTTGTTTTGCTGTTTGAGCAGCAATTCTACCAAAATTCTTTGGAGCTAATTCTATTTCTGCTTTGTCCCCTACTGCTAATTTTCTATCGATGTTTTGTGCATCTGCAAGTAGAATTTGGGTATCTGGATGTTCTACTGTTTCTACTACATCTTTAATAGCGTAAACATGAACTTCCCCTGTTTTAGAATCTACTGTTACTTTTACATTTTCTTCTGAGGAATCAAAGTTTCTTTTATAAGCAGTGATTAAAGCATTTTCAATTGCTTCTAATAAACATTCTTTTTTAATTCCTTTTTCTTTTTCTAGCTCCTGCAAAGCTAAAATTAGCTCTTCATTATTAATGGCAGGTGAGTTTACTTTTTTCTTCATTTTTTATAATTCCTCCTTTATTCCCACTCATATTTTAATTTAATATTTGCAATATTTTTTCTTGGTATTTCTAGAGTTTGTTCTTGTTTTTCTGATTTTTCTTGTTTGTCTGTTTCTTGTTCTGCTTGTTTATTTTTTTTAGTTTGTTTTTTTGCTATTTTATTTTCTTCTATTGTTAGTACAATTTTTTCATTATCAAAACTTTTTAATATGCCTTCTAGTTGTTTCATTGCATTTACTGGACTAAATAAATGAATTTCTACTTTTTTATCTATGCTGTCTTGAAAATGTTTATCTTTTCTTAAAAGTCTTTCTATTCCTGGTGAAGATACTTCTAAAAAATAGGCATCTTTTATATAGTTTGCTTCGTCTAACATATCGGAAATAGCAGCATTTACTTTTTCACAATCATCTAAACTAATTCCTTGTGGTGTATCAATAAAAATACGTAAATAGTAGTCTTGTGCTTCTTTTTCATAGATAACATCATAGAGTTCATAGCCTAAATTTTCAATAGTTGGCTTTAATAAACTTTCTACTTTTTCTTCTATATTTGCCATATTTGCTCCCTTAATCTTTTATTATGTAAAATCTATTTTTAGGTCTTTTTACGTTAGAAGAGTGGGATTTGTTCCCACTCTTCTAGTTTTATTTATTATGCAATTATAATTATAGCCTATCTTTCCAAAAATTGCAAGTGTTTCGGAAATTTTTTAGATTTTTTTTATTAACGGTATATTTTTTAATTTTATTATTTCTTGTCTTTTCTTTAATTTTATGGCATAATAACTATATTACAAAATAGAAAGGACTTTTAAAATGGATACCTTACTAAATAAATTAGAATATAGGCAAATTTTAGACAAGCTTGAAAAATATTGCAAAACCTATTTAGGAAAAAGAAATTGCTATAGATTAGCACCAAAATTTACATTTGAAGAAGTAGAAGCTTTATTAAATCAAACAAAAGAAGCTACTTCTTTGCTTCATCAAAAAGGAACTCCTCCTTTTTTAGAAATAGAAGAAATGGAAACCTATTTAAAAATGCTAGAAAGTAGTCAAACTGTATCTATGCAGGCTTTATTAACGATTGCTCATTTATTAAAAATGTCAAGAGAATTAGTAGAATATTTTTATGGTGATGAAAATTTTGATCTATCTTCTTTTTCTTGCTTAGATGCATATTTTTCTTCTTTATATAAAAATGCAAGTATTGAAAAAAATATTTTAGATAAAATTATAGATGAAAATACCATGGCAGATAATGCCTCTAGCAAGCTTTCTTCTTTAAGGAGAAATAGAAGAAATATAGAAGAACAAATTAAGGATAAATTAAATCAATTTTTACATTCTAGTACTTATGCCAAATACATTATGGACCCTATTGTTACCATTCGTAATAATCGTTATGTAATTCCTGTAAAAGAAGAATATAGAAGCCAAATTAAAGGTTTTGTGCATGATACTTCTAGTAGTGGTTCTACTTTGTACATTGAACCTACTAGTGTTTTTGAATTAAATAATCAAATAAACCATATTAAAATGGAAGAAGAATTAGAAATTGAAAGGATTTTACAAATTCTTTCTTCTTCCCTTTACCCTTATATTAAAGAATTAAATCAAAATTTATCGATTATTGGAGAGCTAGATTTAATTTTTGCTAAGGCTCATTATGGTATAGAAAATGATGGAATAGAGCCTAACTTAACCCAAGAAAAACAAATTTCTCTTTACCGTGCCAAACATCCTTTTATTGATAAAAACAAAGTAGTTCCTGTTGATATTTCACTTGGTAAGGATTATACCTGTTTACTAATTACCGGTCCTAATACTGGTGGTAAAACGGTTGCTCTAAAAACATTGGGCTTATTACTCTTAATGGCATATTCTGGTATTCCTGTTCCTTGTCATGAAAAAAGTAGCATTTGTGTGTTTTCTCATATTTTTGCAGATATTGGAGATGACCAAAGTATTCAAGAATCTCTTAGTACTTTTTCGGCACATATGAAAAATATTGTAGAAATTACAAATCAAGTAGACTCTAATAGTCTTGTGCTTTTAGACGAACTTGGTTCTGGTACAGATCCTGTAGAAGGTGCTGCTCTTGCCATTAGTATTTTAAGTTATTTAAAAGAACAAGGTAGTTTAGTATGTTGTACTACCCATTATCAAGAACTAAAAGAATTTGCATTAGTAACAGATGGTTTTGAAAATGCCAGTTTTGAGTTTGATTTAGAAAATTTAAAACCTACTTATCATTTGTTAATTGGAATTCCTGGTAAAAGTAATGCTTTTGCTATTAGCCAAAAATTAGGTCTAGATACTAAAATTTTAGAAAAAGCTTCTGCTTTCTTGAAAGAGGATAAAATTTCCATTGAAGAATTATTAAAAAGTATTTATGACCAAAAATTACAAATTGAAAAACAAGAAGAAGAAACTAGAAAAAATTTGGCTCAAATAGAAATTTTAAGAAAGTCTCTTGAAAATAAACAAGAAGATATTGCTGAAAAAAGAAAAGAATATATTGAAAATGCTAAAATAGAAGCTCGTGACATTTTGCTTTCTGCCAAAGAAGAAGTAAATGAAATAATTAGAGAACTTAGCCATACAACAGATAACAAAAGAGCAAATTCATTACGAAATGAATTAAATAATAAATTAAGAGATTTAAACCATAGTAACTTAGAAAATGGTTTAGGCGGAAATATAGAAGATTCCGAAAAATTAGGAAAACTTGCAAATATTCAGCCACAAGAAATAAGAAAAGGTTTGGAAGTATATGTTGTACCTTTACAAACAAAAGGAATTATTGTAAGTGAACATTTAAATAAGGCACAAGAAGTACAAGTAGAAGTTGGAAATATGAAAATGAATATAAACCTTTCTAATCTGCAAAAAATTAGTAGTAATTCTGCTAAGGTATCATCTTCTACTAGTCATGGCGTTGTTACCACAAGCCAAGATTCTAAATCCAAAACCATTTCTCCTGAAATTAATGTAATTGGTCAAAATGTAGAAGAAGCTATTTATGTATTAGATAAATATATTGATAACTGTGCTATTGCCCATATTTCCCCTATTCGTATTGTGCATGGTAAAGGTACAGGAAAATTAAGAGAGGGAATTCATCAGTATTTAAGGAAAAATCCACAAGTAAAAAGCTTTAGACTTGGCACTTTTGGAGAAGGTGAAATGGGAGTTACAGTAGTGGAGTTAAAATAAGTATATACCATTTACTTTAAGAAATTTACAAACTGTGAATATATATCTAGATTTTTTTAAAATTTGTGATATAATTTGGTACGGTGACTAAAATACATATCACTAATATTAATATTATGTTTTTCTTTTATTTCAAAAATTCTTATATAAATAAATGGAAACATACGAAAGAAAGGTTGATAATTTTTATGAAAAAAGTAGCAATTATTAATGCATGTACAGATTTAGGACTACATGTAAATGGTGCTTCACAAGGATCGTTAATGTTGACAAAAGACTTAAAGTCTGAAAATATAGCTCACACTTATACAATTCAAAATGAGGAACATAAAGAAGAAGTAAATATTAGAACAACTAAAACAAGTAAAAAAAGTATAGATGACTTTGTAACAGAGTTTCAATCTTTATTACTTGCTATGCATGACTTACATTTTGAGGACCCTATGAATTTAGAAGAAAAAAAGACTTATGATAGAAAAATGCATGATTTAGTTTTAGCAGTAAAAGCATTAGATTCTAAGCAAGAAAAAAGGAACCTAGAAGAGATTGATATTTTTAATGAAAAATTGTATCAAACAGTTGGTAATGTAATCGACCAAGGAGAATTTCCTTTAACCGTTGGTGGTGACCATATTGTTGCCATTGGTTCTAGCTTAGCTTCTATTCAAAAACATGAGAACTTAGGAATTATTTGGTTTGACTCCCATGCAGATTATAATACCTATGAAACTTCTGTTACTGGAAATTTACACGGACTTCCACTAGCAGTAGCAACCCATTATGAAAAATCTATACTATCTCCATTCCATCAAGGACCATTTTATAATCCTAAAAATGCTGTTATAGTTGGTGGTAGAGATATTGACCCATGGGAATGGGGAAATGTTTTAGATGCAGGAGTTACTGTATTTTCTACAAAAGCCATTCGCAAATATGGTATAGAACAAATTTTGAAAAAAGCTTTTGCTATTGCTTCTAATGGAACAAACGGTGTTCATATTAGTTTTGACTTAGACTTAATAGACCCACAAGTAGCACCTGGTGTTTCTATTCCGGCTAAAGATGGAATTAACTTAGAACAAACTTACGAATTAGTAGATGAAATTGTGAAATACAAAGATTATATTAAATCTGCCGACTTAGTGGAATTTAATCCTACTTTAGATAAAAACCAAGCTACAGAAAATATTGCTAAACATATTTTAACAAAATGGATTGAGAATTTTTAAAGTAATTTTGTTTTATACTAGTCTGTCCTAGAGTAAATTTAATATAAGCATTAGAAATGTCTTTTGAAATTTTTAAGGCCTTGCGTGGGCGACCATTGTGACAGCTGTTCGAGGCGATTCCGCCGAGTTACAGCTGTCCAAAAGGGGAAAGGTTTTAAAAATTGAAAAAGACAATCCTAATGCTTTAATTATATAATCTTATTTTCTAAGCTCAGCACCTAATGTTTTCTCTAATTCAGCAATTACTTCTTTCATTACTCCATTTACTTCTTCGTCTTTTAAAGTTCTATCTGGTACTCTAAATAGTAAACGATATGCAACACTTTTTTTGTTTTCTCCTAGCTTTTCGTTTCTGTAAACATCAAATAGTTCTGCTTTTTCTAGTAATTTCTTTGCTTTCTTTTGAATGCACTTTTCTATTTGACCTACTTCCACATTTTCGTCTACTACCATACTAATATCTCTTTCCACTGCTGGGAATTTGATAATTGGAGTATATTTTTTATTTTTTCTTGCATATTTTGCAATTTTATCTAGATTAATTTCTGCTAATAATACTCTTTGTGTTATATCATAATTTTTAGTAAGTAGTGGATTTGCTTCTCCAAATGTTGCAATTACATCATTTCCTACTTTAAAGTTAGCACATCTACCTGGATGGTACATTTTATTTCCTTGCTCTTTTTGAATATCATATCTTGCAATACCTGCTACTTCTAATACATTTTCTACTAAGCCTTTTAAAGTATAGAAGTCTTCACTTGCACTATACATACCAATGGTTAAAACATTGCTTTCTTCTGGTAGTTCCTCTTTTTCAATTGCGCCATTTTTATTTTGATATACCCTTGCTATATCAAATAATTTAACATCTTTATTTTTATAATTATTGTTATTAGCAAGCATTTGCATCATGGTTGGAACAGAGGTAGTTTTCATTATAGTATAATCTTCACTTAATGGATTTTGAATTCTTACCGCTTCTGTTAAATATGGATTTTCTCCTGTAATATTACATTTTGCTAAATCTTTTTCACTTAAAAATCCATAAGTACAAATTTGAGATAATCCGCTATTTACTAGAGCTTGTGTGATATCATCTTCAATTTTTTGTTCTTTGTTTTTACCACCTAGTGTAGTTTCTGCATTAATTAGAGTAGTACCTAATTTATCATATCCATAAAATCTAAGTACCTCTTCTGCTACATCTGCTAATTGTTCTACGTCTTGTCTAAAATATGGTGGAATGACTACATCATTTTCTACTTTCATATCTAATTTTTCTAAAATAGAAACCATATCTTGTTTTGCAATTTGTGTACCTAAAAGTAGATTAATTCTATCTACATTTAATGGAATTCTACTTTCTTTTTGTTTGGTTGGATATACATCTACTTTGCCTTCTACTGCTTCTCCTGCTCCTAATAACTCTACTAATTCTACAGCACGGTTTACAGAGCGAAGGGCATTTTCAGGAGATAGTCCTTTTTCATAACGGCTTGAAGCTTCTGTTCTTAAACCTACAGCTTTTGCTGTTTTTCTAACACTTCCTCCATAGAATACTGCAGATTCAAATACAACCGTTTTGGTATCATCTTCAATTTCAGAGTTTTGACCACCCATTACTCCTGCAATAGCTACTGGCTTTTTGGCATCTGCAATGACTAACATATTTTCATTTAGTTTTCTTTCTTGGTCATCTAAGGTAATAATTTTTTCATCTTTATTTGCTCTTCTTACATTAATATGTTTTCCTTCAATAGAATTAATATCAAAAGCATGCATTGGTTGACCAAGCTCTAGCATAACATAGTTTGTAATATCTACAATGTTATTAATACTTCTTACCCCCGCTGCTTTTAACCTTCTTACCATCCAGTCTGGAGAAGGTCCAATTTTTACATTTTTTACTACCCTTGCAATATATCTATAGCAAAGGTCTGGTGCTGAAATTTCTACTGTTAGGCCCTCTAAATTATCTTTATCTGGAACCTTCATTTCTTCTAGATTTTTACGAGGATTTTTAAAAGGTTCATTAAGAGAAACTGCTACTTCTCTTCCTAATCCTTCTATCGATAAACAATCTGGCCTATTAGGAGTAATTTCGAAATCCATTATTACTTCATTCATACCTAATACTTCTTTAATATCTTTGCCAATATCTTTTTCCATTTCTTTTGGTAAAATCATAATACCTTCTTCTATTTGGTCAGGATATTGTGCTAAGCTAAGGCCAAGTTCTCCAATACTACACATCATACCACAAGAATCTACGCCTCTTAATTTTCCTTTTTTAATTTCTTTTCCACCTGGTAATAAAGAACCATCTTTTGCTACAGGCACAATGTCTCCTTCATGAATGTTTTTAGCACCAGTTACAATTTGTACAATTTCATCATTTCCTTGTTTATCTTTTCCAATATTAATTTGTGTTACTACCAAGTGGTCAGAATCCATGTGTGGTTTAATTTCTAATATTTTACCAACCACAACATTTTGAATTTCATCTCCTTGGTCTTCTATTCCTTCTACTTTAGAACCTGTCATTGTTAAAATATCTGATAATTGTTTAGGCTCTACATTAATATCTGCATATTCTTTTAACCATTCTATACTTGCTTTCATTATCTTCTATCATTCCTTGCATAAAATATATTTAGGTTTTTCAATGGTTTTACCTATAAACCTGAAGTGTCCCAAGTGACCCCTTTAGGGGCCACTGAGAACCGTCCCCAATTAAAACTGTTTTAAAAATCTAACATCATTTTCATATAATAGACGCATATCATCAATGCCAAATTTAGCCATGGCAATTCTTTCTACACCAAAGCCAAAGGCAAATCCAGAATATTCTTCTGGGTCTATTCCACAGTTGCGAAGTACGTTTGGATGTACCATTCCACATCCTAAAAGTTCAATCCAACCTTCTCCTTTGCATACTCTGCAGCCCTTTCCTCCACATACAAAGCAAGAAACATCAGCTTCTGCGCTTGGTTCTGTAAATGGGAAGTGATGTGGTCTAAAACGTACTTGTGTTTTTTCTCCTAAACATTTTTTAGCAAACATATCTAAAGTTCCTTTTAAATCTGCCATAGAAATGTTTTTATCAATTACTAATCCTTCTATTTGATGGAACACTGGTGAGTGTGTAGCATCTACACTATCAGAACGGTATACTGCTCCTGGGCAAATAATTTTAATTGGTGGCTTTTTATTTTCCATTACTCTTGCTTGTACTGGTGATGTTTGAGAACGAAGTACAATATTATCTGTAACATAGAATGTATCTTGTACATCTCTTGCTGGGTGATCTGGTGGTGTATTTAGTTTGTCAAAATTATATGTTGCAAGTTCTACTTCTGGACCATCTGCTATTTCATATCCCATACCAATAAAAATTTCTTTTACATCATTAATAATTTGTGTAATAGGATGTATACTGCCTAATTCTACCTTTTTGCTTGGCATAGTAACATCTATATTTTCACTGGTTAATTTTTTTTCAATTTCTAAATCACTAAAGTGTTTTTCTCCTTCTTTGATTTTGTTTTCTAATTCATCCCTTACTTCATTTACCAAGCTTCCAATTACTGGTCTTTCTTCTGGGCTTAAAGCTCCCATACCTCTTAAAATTAAAGTAAGTTCACCTTTTTTTCCAAGGTATTTTACTCTTACTTCATCTAGCTCTTTTGCATCTTTTGCATTTGTAATTTCATTAAGAGCATTTTGTTTAATTTGTGCAATTTGTTCTTTCATAATCCTTTTCGTTTTTTCCTCTCTTTTTGTAAATTTAGGTTTTTAAGTTGCCTATCAACTTTTTAAAATTGTAAATTTTTGGTGTGATATTTATTTAGCTCAAACTCAAAAAATCCATTTCGTTCTAAATATTTAGGACGAAATGGATCCGTGGTACCACCTAATTTTATTAATTTTAACAATTAACCTTAATTACAGCTATAACGTTGCTAACGCTTTTTCTTACTTTTCTCTTTCAGAAAAAGACCTCATAAGTGAAATTTCAATAAAAGGAATTGTAATAAACTTTCAGCTATTGTTTATTTCTCTGTTTTCATTTTTCTTTTATCTACTTTGCTTATTCTTAGGTTTTTAACAATATGAAAATATTCTAGCACCTTTTCAAAAGAAAAGCAAGTAGTTTTTATTCATTTTTAAATTTTACTTTACAGAATTGCATTTAACTTTTCACTTGACGATTCTTTTTTAATTTTTCTATTTCTTCTTCTTTAAGTCCTGTTATTTTTATAATCATATTTATATCAATATCCTCTTGTAACATTCTAATAGCTATTTTTTGTATGCCTTCTTTTTTACCTTCTTCTCTACCTTCTTCTCTTCCTTCTTGTAACCCTTCCTCTCTTGCTTCCTTTTTCAATTCTTCTTTTTCTATTTCATAATCCCACTCTATTAATTGCCTTCTATATGC
>CABUKD010000018.1 GCA_902492105.1 uncultured Clostridium sp. | reverse complement strand
AATTCATTTTCTTTTTCTTTACATAGAAATAAATAAATAGTATAATGAAATAAAAAACAATGCATATAACATTTTTAATAATAGATTACTAATTAGTTTTCAATGATATTTTTTATAAGTTTTTCTATAAAATATATCTTAATAATATGAACATAAAAAGAATAAAAATAGATAAAAAAGAAAAAATAAGTAAAAACATGGGAGGAATACTAATGAGAGAGTTTAGAAAAATAAGAAAAATGGAGAAAAAAATAGAAAAAAGTAAAACAGATTGGAATATAAATCAAAAAATAGAGAGTAAAAAAGGTATTACCTTAATTGCTTTAGTAGTAACCATAATAATTTTACTTATATTGGCAGGAATAACCATAACAACAGTATTAGGAGATAATGGAGTAATAGAATTAGCAAAACAAGCCAAAAAAGAAACAATTGTAACAACTGTAAAAGAAGCAATTGATATTGCTAAATTAAGTAAAAGCTTAGAAAAAGAAGATGGTATGATAACCGAAGATGAACTAAAAGAAATACTAGAAAATTATGGGAAAATTATCTATGATGAAGATGGAGAAGTTATAGAGGGGATAGTAGAAAAACAAGAAGGCTATGAGATATTGTTACCAGATATTATGGATGGCGTAATTAATCAAAATATTTATGTAAAACTTTATGCAGATGGAACATTAGCTTTTAGTAACAATAAAAAAACAATAGTAGAAGGTCAAGAAATAAGCAAGGATTATGGAAATATAAAGGGAAAAGAATACATTCAAATTTCATGGGTAGAAGAAATCATTACTGATACTCCATGGTTTGAAGATAGAAATTTGATAACAAATGCAATATTCTTAGATGAAATTAAGCCAACTTCAACAAGTTTTTGGTTTACAGAATGTAGAAATTTAGAAAAAATAGAAAGAATAGAAAATTTAGATACCAAATATGTAAAAAATATGGAATTTATGTTTGCAGAATGTGAAAAACTAAAAGAACTAGATGTAAGCAAGTTTGACACGAGAAATGTAACATCAATGAAATGCATGTTTATTTATTGTAAAAATTTAATAAATTTAGATGTTAGTAATTTTAATACAAATAATGTAACAAATATGAGTGGAATGTTTAATTCATGTGAAAAACTAATTAATATTCATGTAAATAATTTTGACACAAGAAATGTAACAACAATGGGAGATATGTTTAGACATTGTTTAAACTTAACAAATATAGATGTAAGTAACTTTAATACAAGTAATGTAACAACTATGTTAGGTATGTTTTGGGGTTGTATAAGTCTTACTAGCTTAGATGTTAGTAATTTTGATACTAGTAATGTTACTAATATGCAAGGAATGTTTTTTGGAATCAACTTTAGTGGTGAAATTAAAGGCTTAGAAAAATTTAATACAAGTAAAGTTACAGATATGAGTCGTATGTTTTATGAATGTAGAAATCTAACAAATATAAATTTAAAAAATTTCGATACAAGTAATGTAACTAATATGGAGACTATGTTTTATAGATGCCTTCAACTTACTAATTTGGATGTTAGTAGTTTTAATACTAGTAAAGTTACTGATATGACAAATATGTTTTGTGAATGTACTAACATTAGTACTTTAGATTTAAGTAACTTTGATACAAGTAAAGTTACAAGTATGGACTATATGTTTCAAAACGATACGAAACTAAATACTATTTATGTAGGTTCTAAGTGGATAATTAATAATAATACGAGTACAACTAATATGTTTAATGGTTGTGGAACATCTAATGTGACAGTAAAACAATAAATATAAAATTATTGAAAATCATAGGAAAATGAAAAAATCTTCATTTTCCTATTTATTTTTTTCATAATTTTATATATAATGTACCATAGTAGAATATATTAAAACAAGAAATAAAATTTCAATAAAATCATTAAATAAAAAGGACGGAAAAAATATGAATTTAGCCAATAAACTAACTATTTTAAGAATTTTATTAGTACCACTTATGGTAATTATTCCATTTTTTAATATCCAGGGAAATTTGTGGGGGATTCCAATTACATACATTATTATAGATATTATATTTGTTATCGCAGCCTTAACAGATAAGTTAGATGGACATATTGCAAGAAGTAGAAATCAAATTACTACTTTTGGAAAATTTTTAGACCCAATTGCAGATAAAATTGTAGTAGTAACAGCAATGATTATGCTTGTAGAATTTGGACATTTGCCAGCATGGATTCCTATAATTGTTATCTTAAGAGAATTTGTGGTATCTGGTTACCGTTTAATTGCAGTACAAAAGCAAGGAAATGTTATAGCAGCCAATATTTGGGGTAAACTAAAAACTGTAACACAAATGTTAGCAGTTAGTTTAGCATTTTTGGATCCTAATCCATTAGGCACCATATTTGAAGGTAATTTAACTGGTTTTCCTTTTGTTATGAATTTGCTTGTTACTCTTCTAATGAGCGTTTCAGTGGTAGCGACAATCTTTTCTGGTTGGGAGTATTTAAAAGGCGGAAAAGAACTATTTAGAGATTCTTTATAAGTATGAGATAAAAAACATAAAAGCAAATAAAAATTGAAATCAAAACCAAATTTTATTATGATTGTAAAATAAATTAAAATGAAAAATAGACAAGGGTGAAGTGTCCCAAGTGACCCTAAAAGGGGTTAGTGAGAACCGTCCCCAAAGGAGAAAATCATGGATTTTGAACAAGCGAAAAAAAGAGTAGAGGAGCTTAAGCCTTTGCTACAATATTATACACAAAAATATTTTGATGATGAGCAAGTTGTTAGTGATTATGAATATGATATGCTCATGAGAGAATTAAAACAAATTGAAAAAGAGTATCCAGAATTAATAACAAAGGATTCTCCAACTCAAAGAGTAGGTTCAAGTATTAAAAAAGGTTTTGCAAAGGTGACCCATGAAGTGCCTTTACAAAGCCTTCAAGATGTGTTTACTTTTGAAGAAGTAGAAGAGTTTGATGAAAGAATGCAAAAGGCAGCTATAGAATATGGCAGACCTCTAGATTATGTAGTAGAAACAAAAATTGATGGTCTTTCTTCTAGTATAGAGTATAGAAATGGAAAATATTTTAAAGGTGCAACTCGTGGCAATGGTTTAGTAGGGGAAGATGTTACAGAAAATATTGCTACCATAAAAACTGTACCAAAAGAGCTAAAAGAGCCAATTTCTATTACCGTTCGTGGAGAAGTTTTTATTGGTAAAACTGATTTTGATAAGATGAATGAAGAAAGGTTATTAGAAGAACAAGAACAATTTGCCAATGCTAGAAATGCAGCAGCAGGTTCTTTAAGACAACTGGATAGCAAAATTACAGCAAGTCGTCCTTTAAATATTTATATTTTTAATGTGCAAAAAAGTGAAGATGTCCATTTTACTACTCATTATGAAAGCTTACTTTATTTAGAAAAGTTAGGCTTTAATGTGAATCCTGTAAAAATTCTATGTAAAAACATGCAAGAAGTAAGACAAGCTATTGAAAAAATAGGTCAAATGCGTGATAGCTTAGACTTTGGTATTGATGGAGCAGTAGTAAAGGTAAATGATTTGGAACTAAGAGAAAAAGTAGGAACTACCTATAAAACTCCAAAATGGGCAGTAGCCTATAAATATCCACCAGAAAAGAAAGAAACTTTATTAAAAGACATTGTTTGCCAAGTAGGTAGAACAGGAGCTATTACACCTATGGCTATTTTAGAACCAGTGTATGTGGCAGGTTCCAAAATTTCCAAAACTACCCTTCATAATGAAGACTATATCAAACAAAATGATATTCGTATAGGAGATAGAGTTATTATTCAAAAAGCAGGAGATGTTATTCCAGAAGTGGTTGGAGTTAACACCGAAAAACGTGATGGCACAGAAAAAGTATTTGAAATGCCACGAGTTTGTCCTGTTTGCGGAGCAGAAGCTGTTCGAGAAGAAGGAGAAGCAGTTGTTAGATGTATAGGAATTGAATGTCCTGCTAAGCTTTATAGAAGTATTATTCACTTTACTTCCAAAGATGCCATGGATATTGATGGCTTAGGAGAAGCTATTGTAGGAGAGTTAATAGAAAGAAAATTAATTGCTAATATTGCAGATATTTACAAACTAACTTTTGATGATATTGCTTCTTTAAAGAAGAATGGTAAAAAGTTTGCACAAAATTTAATTAATGCAATTGAAGAAAGTAAACATAGAGACTTATATAAGCTTATTACTTCTTTAGGTATTAGACATGTTGGGGTAAAACTTGCTAAAACATTAACAAAATATTATAGAACAATGGACCAATTAATGAATGCTCCATATATTGAACTAAGAATGATAGAAGATGTAGGAGAAATTACAGCTAAAACAATTTATGAATTTTTTAGGCAAGAACAAACATTAGATTTATTAGAAAAATTAAAAGCTGCAGGGGTTAATATGAAGGTTCTAGAAGAGGTAGTAGAAGATGAAAAACTAGAAGGAAAAACTTTTGTATTAACAGGAACACTAGAACATTATTCAAGAGAAGAAGCAAGCCAGCTAATAGAAAAACATGGAGGAAAAACTTCTACTTCTGTTTCTAAAAAAACAGATTATGTTTTAGCAGGAGAAGACGCAGGAAGTAAACTAAAAAAAGCACAAGATTTAGGAATTGCTATTTTATCAGAAGAGGAATTTATAGCAATGTTAAATTAATAAGAAAAATGGCTTTGCTTTTTGCATCCTTTCGCTTTTTGAATATGAATAAGCCTAGGGTAACTTACTTTGTTGTATAAGTAAAAAACTAAAAATAATGAAATTTCAAACAAAAGTGGATTTTCTGTATAATAATAAAAGAGGCTTTCCAATTGGAAAGCACTCTTTTAGAAAAATGATAACAATGGTCAAAATAGAAATGCAATTGCAGTAATGAGCAACACAATGATGAGAAAGAAAATAATACCAATCATATAGATAAGGTCTTTATTAACTTCTCTTTGATCAAACAGGTGAATAGTGGAAAAAAATCCCGCTAGTGCAAGTAATGCACTAAAAATACACAAAGCTGCACCAATGTAATTTAATACCTCCCGTGACATACTGTTATCATCCTTTCTAAAAAATACAAGCATATTTACGCAACAACTGTATTATATCATATAATTGATAAAACTACAATAAAGCTACATGCTATTTATGTAAATAAGAATTATCGAAAAGGATATATAAGCAAAGAAAATAGAAAATAAAGATAATAAAGATAATAAAAATAATAAAGATAATAAAAATAATAAATAAACTTAAAAGAAAGAGGCTAAAAAATGGATGGAAAATATAATTTTGAAGAATTTTACCAAAACTTAGAAGATGGTTATCAAATTTATTTTACTTATGTAAGAAATCGCTACTTATTATTTAAAACATCAGAGAACTGCTATACACAAAAATTATTATCAGAACATGAAAAAAATCCACAGCCAAGACATAGCATGCTTACTTTTAAAAGAGTAAAAGAAATATTTCCTCATATGACTGAAATCGAGTACAAAACAGGCATAGACGGCATGTAACATGTCGAATTTTGTCATACGATTTTTCTTGCAAAATACAATAAAATATGTTTAAATAAAAATAGAAACTAGAAAGGAAGAATAAGTAATGAAGTTTACAAAAAATCAAAAAGAAATTATTGATAAATTATTATTAGAATCTGATGAAGAACAAATAAAAAATGGTAATACTACTTATACACAAGAAGAAATGGTAAAATTTTTTAGCATTCCAAAAGAGGAGAGAGAACTTCATTACAATAAATTATGCTAAAAGGGCTTTAAGAGATTTGAAAAAAATTGAAGAGTATATTACCATCTATTTAAATGAGCCCAATATTGCCAATAATATTATTTTAGGAATTTTAGAAAAAATTTTCGTTCTAGAAATCTTTCCATATATAGGTCAAACATATTATAATGATCAAAATCGTTTTTTAATCTATAAAAATTATTTAATCTTTTATGAAATCCAAGAAAATAAAGAATTAGTTATAATAAAGAGAATTATGCATACCAAAATAGTTTTGTAATAAAAGGTATTTTTTTCTTTTTATTTATGTTTCCAAGAACTTAAGACTTTAATAAAAAGAATATATAACATTATTTGAAAAAATAATTGTATTGTAAATGTAACATTTTTTATAAAAAATTCACAAATTTTTTACAAAAACTTGTATTATTTTTTAGAATTATGGTATATAATGAAATTAGTTATTATCGAATACGATAAATTAAATAAAAGAAACAAAGGAGGAATCTTATTATGTTAAAAGCAAACATAGGATGGAGTACAGACGCAAATAATTTTGAAGCAGGAAGAACTTCAGCAGCAAAAGCTGTAGTTGATTTAGTTCAAACAAAGGTAGCTTTCTTATTTACCTCATGTGATAATGATGTAAAAGAAGTGCTAAAAGGAGCTAAAGAAGAATTAGGAACAGCACCAATTGTAGGTTGTACCTCTAGTGGTGGAATTATTGTTCCAGATGGATTTATTTCATCAGATAATGGATTTGTTGGAATCATGGCTATTGGTGACCCTGATACAACAGTTGGAGTAGCAGGCTCTAAAAAAGGAAAAACTGCAAGAGAAACTGGTAGAAAAGTTGCTATGGAAGCAATGAAAAATGCAGGTAAAGACTGTGCACCAGCTTATTTTTATATGGTGGCAAATCCTGCAGAAGAGGAAGAATGCCTAAAAGGTATTGAAGATGTAATTGGTAGAGTACCTTTCTTTGGTGGAAGTGCTGCAGATAATACAGTAGAAGGAAATTGGAAAATCTTTACTAATAATGAAGTATTTTCAGAAGGTGTTGCTGTTGCATTTTTCTATACAGATAAGCCAATGTCAAATGTATATACTGGTGCATACCATGAAACAACAAACTCTGGAATTATTACTGCCTTAGAAGGAAAAAGAACTTTAAAAGAAATTGATGGTGTTCCAGCTATTAAAAAATATGCTGCTTGGACAGGAAAAGATCCTAAGAAAATGATGGGAAATGATTTATTGTCTGCTACTATTTTAGCACCACTTGGTGTAAAAGATAGATTAGGAGATTTAATTGCGATTCGTCACCCAATGGTAGGAAATAAAGATTATTCTATGAATATAGGTAATGATTTAGCAATTAATACAGCTGTTATTCAAATGGAAGCAACAGTGGATGAATTAATTGATTCAACAGGAAAAGCTGTAAAAGAAGTTAACAAGGAATTAGGAAATGAGGTTGGAGCATATTTACTAGTTCACTGTGGAGGAAGAAAATTAGGCATTGGAGATAGAATTGAAGAAGTAGTTAAACAACTAAAGAAAGAAACAAAGGGTGTTCCATTCATGACAATCTTTACCTTTGGAGAATATGGTTCTAAAGACCATGGAGCAAATACTTGTGGTGGATTAATGCTTTCTTTCACAGGATTTGGAAAATGAAGAGTCGAGCCTGAAAACAGACTCGAAACAATTTGCAAAAGTCTGGAAACAGGCTTGACAGAAATGTCCAGAAAAAATAATGAAATAGGAGGAAAAGGTATGAAAGTTTTAATAGGATATGAATGGAAAGATGATTCTAATAGAGAAAAAATAGAAGTAGTAAATCCAGCAACTAGTGAATTAATAGCTACAGTTCCAAATGCAAGTATGGAAGACGTAGATGAAGCAGTTAAAGTAGCTGAAATAGAACAAAAGAAATGGGCAAAAGTTTCTATTTATGATAGAGCTGAAAAATTATATAAATTTGTAGAGTTAGTAGAAAAAAATAAAGACCGCTTAGCAAAACTTTTATCAGAAGAAACAGGAAAACCAATTAAAGAAGCATATGCAGAAGTTTCTAATGTGAAAATTGGTGTACGTGGCTTTGTAGAAAGAGCAAAACATTTATATACAGAAAGTATTCCTGCAGGAAGTGAAGCAGGACAAGAAAAAACAATGCAAATTGTACAAAGAGAGCCTCTTGGTGTAGTAGTTGCTATTATTCCATTTAACTTTCCAAGTGACTTATTCTGCCAAAAAGTACCACCTGCATTAATGATGGGAAATAGTATTATTGTAAAGCCATCTAATTATAATCCATTAACATTAATAGAATATGTAAAATTAATGATAGAAGCAGGTGTACCAGCTGGTTGTATCCAAATCTTAACAGGAGATGGACCAACAGTAGGTCAAGCCTTAGCAGGACATCCAGGAGTACATTTAGTATCTTTAACTGGAGGCACAGGAGCAGGAATTCAAACCATGGGAACTGCTTCTAAAAACTTAACCCATGTAACTCTAGAATTAGGTGGAAATGATGCATTCATTTTCTTAGAAGATGGAGATATGGATTTAGCAATTCCAGAGGTAAAATGGGGAAGACTTTATAATGGTGGACAAGTATGTTGTGCAAGTAAAAGATTTTTAATTCATAATTCTAGAAAAGCAGAATTTATTGAAAGAGTAAAAGAATTAATTGCAAGCTTAAAAATAGGTGATCCTTCTAAAATGGATACTGATATGGGACCTATGATTAATATTAATGCTGCAAAACGTATAGAAGATCAAGTAAACCAAACCATTAGCCAAGGAGCAACTCTAGTTTGTGGTGGTAAAAGAGAAGATGCTTACTATGAGCCAACTATTCTAGATAATGTAACCAAAGACATGGATATTATGAAAGATATGGAAGTATTTGGACCAGTTATTCCAGTACTTGGATTTGATAATGTAGAAGAAGCAATTGAAATTGCTAATCAATCTTCTTATGGTCTTTGTGGTTGTGTCATTACCAAGGATTATTCAAAAGGAATTCAAATTGCAAATAGACTAGAATGCGGTGGTGCAATTGTAAATGGTGCAAGTTTCTATCGTTCATTTGAAATGCCATTTGGTGGATGGAAACATAGTGGTATTGGTAATGAGGGTGTTCTTACTACTTTGCAAGAAATGTCACGTATTAAGACTGTAGTTTTGAAAAATATTCTATAATTTGCTTAATATAAATTTATTTAAAAATAAAATATTATAGAAAAATTATAAAAAGATTAAAGTATATACTTGAAAGAATAATATAAAATACATTATAATAATATATTGAATGGTGGGATAATATTAGTTTTTCAAGCGAGTTAAGGTGGGGACCGACAAGTTAGAAAATGTTATGAAATTTTATTTATAAAATTTCATATACAGTTTCTTATGTAGTTGGGGCGAGCAGAAAAACTAATATTATCCCACCATTTTTGATTAAATTTTATTATATCTAACTGTAGCATAATATTATTCTACAGTTAGTAATAAATTTTAATATTTAGGAGGAAAAGAAAATGCCAATTACAAAATTTGTATTAAATGAAACTTCTTACTTTGGAGAAAATGCAAGAAGTGTATTACCAGAAGAAATCAAAAAAAGAGGATTTAAAAAGGTTTTAGTGGTTACAGACAAATCTTTATATGAAGTAGGAGTTAGTAAAAAAGTAACAGACCTTTTAGATGAAGCCAAAATTGAATATGGAGTATTCCATGAAGTTTTACCAAATCCTCCAATTGAAAATGTAAATGCAGGGCTTGCTATGTGTAAAGAAATAGGAGCAGATTTAATTGTTGCAGTAGGAGGAGGCTCTAGCATAGATACTGCGAAAGCAATTTCTATTGTTATGAAAAACCCAGATAAAGCAGATATTGTATCTTTAAATGGAGCTTCTAATACCAAAAACAAAGGACTTCCTATTATAGCACTTCCAACTACAGCAGGAACTGCAGCAGAAGTTACCATTAATTATGTTATTACAGACCCAGCAAGAGAAATTAAAATGGTTTGCGTAGATGAACATGATATTCCAATTATGGCTATTGTAGATACAGAACTTATGGCTTCTATGCCAAAATCTATTGCATCTTCTACTGGTATGGATGCGTTAACACATGCTATAGAAGGATATATTACAAAAAATAGGAATACTATGTCACAAATGTTTTCAATGAAAGCTATCCAATTAATTTATGATAATTTGGAAAAAGCAGTAAATGAAAAAGACCAAGAAGCTATTAATAATATGGGACTTGGACAATATATTGCAGGAATGGCTTTTTCTAATGTTGGACTTGGAATTGTTCATTCTATGGCACATCAATTAGGTGCTGTATATGACACACCACATGGTTTAGCAAATGCTATTTTACTTCCAACTGTTATGAAATTTAATGGAGAAGTAAGCTATGAACAATATAGAGAAATTTTAACACAAGCTTTCCATACAGATGCTACCAAATTTACGAAAGAAGAGGTAATTAAAACATTCTGTGAAAAAATAAAAGACTTATCAGAAAAAGTAGGAATTACCCAAACTGTTCGTGATGTTGGAGGAAAAGAAGAAGATATTCCTATGCTTGCAGACAAAGCTATGGAAGACCCATGTAAACCAGGAAATCCAAGAGAAGTAACAAAAGAAGATTTCATTCGCTTATATGAAGAAGCTATGTAAAATTTATTATGCAATAAGGTCACCTATAATTGGTGATATACAAGACATAAGAATATATGCAATTTAAGATTTTGACTTTTCCATAAAAAAATGGTATAATATAAGTACAAAATTTTTTTGGAGGTGTCGTTATGACATTGAGAATTTTGAGCGATCGGGAAAAGGCAATTATTAGCAAAAGACTGAAAAAATATGGATACCTTCTCGAAGGAGGTTCCGTGGAGGACGGCAACTACCACCTGAGTTTGAATACTCATGGTGCAGCAACTACTGGCAACAACCTTGGGCCGGATCTCAAAAGTCTTCTGAACGCGAAGAGTATCTTCCTGCAGGGAATCAAGATTGCGTAATTCTCTATAGGGGCAAAACTACCTCAAAAATTTTCCCATAATTGGGAACAAAACCCTCTGCTCAGGCAGAGGGCTTTTTTTGCCATTAAATTGTCATTGGGGACGGAGAATATTGACAACATGTTTTGTATAATATAGAACAAAGTTTTCTGATAATAGTTTTTTAATAAGAACACAAATCTTAAGGAATAAGTGGTTGCACATTGACTGTTCTTTGATTTGTAAAGATAACCATACCAGGTTTACTATTGCTTGGCTTTTTTACATATTTTATAAAAGTATAGTCAACAGGAACATTGGAAGATTGGGCTGCTTTACTATAATAAGCTGCAATGGAAGCTACTTTGTTAATTGTTTCTTGGGAAGGAGTTTTACCATTCGTTGCTAAAACAACATGACTTCCATGAAGGTCTTTAACATGGAACCAAATATCTTCTTTTTTTGCTATTTTAAAAGTTAGTTCATCATTTTGTTTGTTATTTCTTCCTACCAATACTTGAAAATTATCTATTTGCAACTGCAAAATTTCAGAAGGTGAAGCTCCTTTTCCATTTTGTTTTTTCTTTGTATTTGGATTTAATTGCTTTTGCTTAAAGTTACCATGTTTTAATCCAGAACTCATTTTTTTGTTTTTAAGATTTTTAGTATTGCCATTTGGTTTCTTTAGAAAAGAAGTTTCAATTTCTTCATAGATAGCATTTAGATCTGAAATAGTCTTAGCAGACTGGATTTCATAAATAATGCTTTCTAAATAGGCAATTTCTTGTTCCAATTCTTGTTTTTGTCCTTGCACAATTGTATATGTATTTTTTAACTTATGATATTTTTTAAAATATTTTTTAGCATTCTCACTTGGTGAAATACTAATATCTAGAGGAATTGTGATAGGAGTATTTTCTTCATAATAATTTTCCAAAGTGATTTCAGAAATATGTTCATTAGAAATCTGATATAAATAACTAGTTAGCAATTCTCCATACAATTTATATTTTTCCATATTAGTACATTCTTTTAGCTTTTCGTCAATTCCCATTAATTTCTTGGAAAGTTTTTTCGATTTGGCTAAAATGAAATTTAAAATTTGATTACGAAAAGAAACAAATTGCTCTCTTTCTTCTTTGTTTGTGTAATAATCATCTAAAAAGAAATTTACTGGAAAAGGATTGTTATTTACTTCTTTTTTTATATTAACATCATTAGTTATTTTATTTAATTTTTCATTAAGCGTTTGATTACTAATTTGACTTCTAGTATCACTGCTTAGTGTATAGTCCTCTCCAATAGAAATACATTTTACTTGTTGTTCGTTAATAGCATCTGCTAATTGCAAAAGAGTTTGCAAAATCAAATTGCAATTTTGAGGATTTAGTGTGTTATCAATTTGACATTGAGAAATAATAGATTGCAATAAAGTTTTACTAACGCCTGTATAATGATTAACAAAAAAATCGGCTAATGAAGTTTCGGTAGGTTGAATACTATCTAAGAGTTGCATCATATCCAATTCAGAAGCTTTCCTAATGTCTTTTTTGTCAGAAAGAGGAAATTCATAGTCAAACTTTGGCATAATATTACGATAAGAACCATTTTCTTTAGAAAAATGTCTTAAAGAATCTATTATTTTATTTTCTTCATCTAATAGCAAAATATTACTATGTTTTCCCATAAGTTCTACAACTAATTTTCTTAGAACTATCTCGTGACTTTCGTTATTGCCAGAAAACTCAAGCATAACAATTCTTTCAAATCCAAAGGTAGTAATGTTAGTAACTTTAAAATTAATTAAATATTTACGAAGTAACATGCAAAAATTAGGTGCTGCTAAAGGATTTTCTTTTTTAGAAGTTGTTAAATGGATAGAATAATTGTTAGAAGAAACATTTATACATAAAGCATATTGCAATCCATTTGCATAAATACTAAGTAAAATTTCATTAGGATTTGGTTCATAAATTTTTTGAACTCTTCCACTTAAAATACTATTTTTTAATTCTGCTGTCACAGCGTTTAAAATAAATCCTTACATTATATATTTAGGTTTTTATGGGACTACCCTATAAACCCATGTTTTATTTTATATAGAAAAAATTTTCTATTTACCTTATAAGCAATAAAAAAATAATATCATATTTTAAAGAAATTATCAACTTTTTCTTCATTTCCTATTGACAGAAAAATGCGAAGTGGATATAATACAAGCATAGGTTTTACATCATAGGAGGTAGCTTTTTAAGGTATGAGCAAATCAAATGTGTTTTATTCTTCAAATAGAAACTATACAGAAGTACCAGATGAAGAATTAATTAAAATGATTCAGAATGATAATAATACTTATGCACTAGAACATCTTATGGACCGCTATAGAAACTTAGTAAATATAAAAGTAAGTAAGTATTATATGATTGGAGCAGAAAGAGAAGATATTGTACAAGAAGGGCTCATTGGCTTATTTAAAGCTATTAAAAGTTACCAACCAGAAAAGCAGAACTCTTTTAAAACCTTTGCAAATATGTGTATTGAAAGACAACTTATTACAGCAATTAAAAGTTCTAACCGTCAAAAGCATATGCCACTAAATTCCTATTTATCTTTAAACATGAGTGCATATCATAATGAAGAAGATGGAAATGAAAGCAATGCAGACTTATTAGAAATTTTAAATGCTAATTTAATAGAAGATCCTTTAGATACCATTACTCAAAAAGAATATTATCAAAATATAGAAAATGCGATAGATAAAACTTTAAGTGATTTTGAAAAAAAGGTATTAAATAGATATATGCAAGGGGAAAGTTATACACAAATAGCACAAAAATTAGAAGCCCCTGTAAAATCTGTAGATAATGCAATTCAAAGAATTCGTAAAAAGGCTATAAAAGAAATGCCTAATGAATAAATGGACAATTGGGGGCAGGCTTATATGGCCCTAGTGGATATTGGAAATAGGATGTATTTAGTACTGTTACCAAAATTCCACCCCTGTTGTCTGACTAAAAAATAGATATGCTTCTATAGCTCAGTAGGTAGAGCGCAACCATGGTAAGGTTGAGGTCGCCGGTTCGATTCCGGCTGGAAGCTCCATAATGCGTTTTCGTCGAACCACTTGAAAGTATCACAACAAGTGAGTTTTAAGAAAACAAAAAAGTGAATATCATTTCACAATATATAAGTCGATTTAGTCGACTTATTTTTTTGTTTTTTGGAAATAAAAGTAAATAATAACCTCAAAATATGAAAAAAATGAGGTTTTTGTGATATGATATCTACAGTTAAAAGAGAAATAGCAATAGAAAAAGAATTACGTTCTAAGATTGAATGGGCTTGCACTTTTAGTAAAAGTATTTTCATATTTATTACTTTAAATATTTAATATCAGTATCATTTAAAACTTGCATTTGTGATATAGCTATTTTGTTTAATTTTTTAAGTCTTTCAGATTGTTTTAATCCTTCATTTATAAAAACAGAATTTAAATTTTCTAAATTTGCTAAACATATTAATTCATTCATTGTTGCATAATCTCTTATATTTCCATCTAAATTAGAATTTTTAGTACGCCATTCTTTTGCTGTCATACCAAATAAAGCCATATTTAATACATCAGCTTCTTCTGCATAAACAAAGTTTATTTGATTTTTAGTTAATTCTTTAGGTACTAAATTATTTTTTATTGCATCAGCATGTATTCTATAATTAATTTTTGACAGTTCTCTCTTAGCATTCCAACCTATTTGTTTTTGTTCCTCTGCTTTTAATCTTTCAAATTCTTTTATCAATAATAGTTTAAATTTTGGGCTAATCCACATTCCAAATTCAAAAGCAATATCTTTATGAGCATAGGTTCCACCATATCTTCCAGCTTTTGAGATTATGCCAATTGCATTTGTTTTCTCAGTCCATTCTTTTACACTTATTTTATAACTATTTAAACCAGCTTGACTTTTAATTATGGCGAATTCGCCATAATTAAAATTAGGATTATGAATTTCTTCCCAAATGCCTAAAAATTCAATGGTATTTCTATTCCTTAGCCAGTCTGAAACAAAAAAATCTCCATCTTTTGATTTAAGCATATCAGTAATTGATATATAATCTTCATCATCAATTTTTATATAAGTAATCTTTTGATTTAAAACATTTAATTCTGGCATATTTTGACCTCTTTTAGAAATAAAAATTATTTTGTATCATTATACCAAACAAAAGTTTTAAAATCAATATTATTTGAAAAATTTGTAAAAATAATCTATAATATTGTAAAAATATGAATTTTTTTGGGGGAGAAAAATGAAAATTAGTGAGAAATTAAATTTAACAAAATCTCAATTTGAACTTGATTTTGTAGATATTGATACTGAAAGAGATATTCCATTGTTTATTGATTCTAATTTAATTAGAAAATATGATAGTGTATTTAATGCAAAATTTGTAGAAACAATGGACTCATTTTTTTCTTATTTAATAAATACTTTATCAAATAATTTAGATGAACAGGCAAAATATTTATGTTCTCATTTAAGAGAAATAAACGAAACTCATTTAGGATTATCTAAAGGTATATCTAAAGGAAAAGGTGTAGGACAAATTGGTGCAGAGAAGATATTTAATGCTTTAAAGAATAGTAAAGCAATAGAAGATGGAGTTCTGCAAGATATAGAAGATTTAAGAGTTTTGGTAAATGGATTTGATAAAGATATGTTGTCTGATATGTTAACTAATATATTAAAAAAGCATTTACTTGAATATACAATTAGTCAATGTAATTTACTTAATATAGAACTTACTCATAATGTTCCATCTGGCTTCTTTTGGAATGAAAAAACACTAAAATGGGAAAATGAATATATGGATAGATTGATAATTGATGATAAGCCAGTATTATTAGTACCTAAAAAAATTGTTAACTATACACTTGAAGGGTCTAGTTCACAATATCGTCAACATTTTGTATTAAATTTTTTACAAGATGAAAATATAAGAAATATGACTAACTTAGTACAACGAAGGAAAAAATCAAAAGAGTTGTTTGTTACTAAAAAAGATATTATAGAAACTGAAGAAGAAATGAATAAAGATTATTTAAGTAACTTTACTATGAATCATCCTGAGGTATTGGAAGATTTCAAAAAAACTTATTTAAATAAAAGTAATTCTATGAACGGAAATATGTTAGAAGATATTTCTATAGATAAAATTTGTGATATTCTAATTAATAGATTGAAAAGTATTCCATATGGTACAAAATCAGCATCTGAATTTCACAATTTAATGATTGGTATATTTGAACTATTACTTTATCCAAATCTTATAAATCCAAAAAAGGAAAAAGAAATTAATGATGGTAGAAAAAGAATAGATATATGTTTTACAAATGTTTCAGAATATGGATTTTTTACATATATATCTGAAAAAGCAAATGTACCTTGTCCATTTTTATTTATAGAATGTAAAAATTATTCGAGTGATATTAATAATCCAGAACTTGACCAATTAACGGGTAGATTTATTTGAGAAAAGTAGAACAATTATAACAGGATAATAGATATTTATTCTTTATAACTATTGCTAAAATATAAATTTTATGTTAAAGTATAAACAATAAATCGAGTTATATAAGAGCTTAAAACAAGTGTATGTAATTTTTTCGCATACCTGTTTCGTAATCGCTCCAAACATAAAACTTACGAACTATCAAAGTTTGTAGGTTTTTATTTTTGATAAAGTATCAATTGACTTTCAATTTGAAGTATGCTAATATTATTCCATAATTATAGTACACTTTGAAAACTTGAAGCTTAAAGTGTAATCCTCTAAATAAGTATAAAGAGGAAATTTATTATGAAAGGGAGAAGCAATATGCAAGAACTAAAAATTCATGGAATCTACAAACATTTTAAGGGAGATTATTATCTAGTAGAGGATCTCGCTAGTCATTCTGAAACAAAGGAAAAATATGTAGTCTATAGAAGACTATATGGTGATGGTAGTTTATGGATTAGACCAGTAGAGATGTTTCTAAGTGAAGTAGACCACGAAAAATACCCAAACGTAAAACAAAAATACAGATTTGAATTGCAGGATATTGAAAGCGTTGCTTCTAATTTCAAAGGATAATACTTTAAAAAAAGCACTATGGCTAATTTCAGCATAGTGCTTTTTTTAAACGAATAAAAACAATTTTTATTATTTATTAGATCTTTATAAAAATTTTTACAAATAAATTGAAAAAGTTTTTATTATGTTTTTTAAATTGTCTATACTTTTTTTAAAACTTATGCTAAAATAAAAAAAGCAAAAAAGCAAATGTTAATTTTAAGGGATGTGAAATCATTGGAAAATTCAAAAGAAGAATTAAAACAAAACAAATTTACCAATAAAATGAAATGGATTATTTTTATTGTCATCTTTATGGTAGTACTTACAGGTTCTACAGCAGCTTATGTAATTATGAGTTCTCAAAATTCAAAACAAACTTCAGCAAAAGGACAATATGAAAATGACTTACAAGACCAAAATACCATTTCTATGGATCAACTAGAAAATGTAGAAAATAAAACAGAAGAAGAACTTAAGAAAATCAATGAAGAAGAAATGAAAAAGGCAGAAGAAAAAGAAAAGAAGGATAAGAATAATACTTCTACCACAACAACCAAAAAGAAATATTATATTAAAGTAAATTATGGAGCTCAATTAATAGATGTATATACCTATGATTCCAATGGAAAATATACAAAGAGAGTAAAAACTTTTATTTGTTCTACAGGAACTGAAACACCTACTTCAGGTGTATATAAAATACCAGCTAAAATTACATGGCTTCATATGTTTGGAGATGTATATGGTCATTATTGTACACAAATAGTTGGAAATATTTTATTCCACTCTGTACCATATTTAGTAAATGGTGATCCTAGCACTTTGGAGTATTGGGAATATGATAAACTAGGAACAAAAGCTTCTATGGGCTGTATTCGTATGACTACAGCAGATGCTTTATGGATTTTTAACAATGTTTCAGTAGGCTCGTCAGTGGAATTTTATTCAGATCCATCACAAGCATATAGAAGACCAAAAGCTAAAAAAATATCAAATGCACCAGCTAAATTGAGAGGATGGGATCCAACTGATCCTAATCCAAAAAATCCATGGAGAACTTATAAACCAGAAGATGACAATAAAGATGATGGTAAAAATGAAGAACAAAAACCGGGAGAAGGTACAAAGCCACAAGATCCACCAACAGGTGACAATACACAAAAACCAGGGGAAGGTAACGGAGGCAATGAAGAAAACAATACTGGGGGAAATGAGCAAGAAAACACAGAAGGCGGAAATACACAAGAACCTCCAGAAAATGTAGAAGATGGCAATCAAGAAAATCAAAATAATGAGGAAGAAAATGGCACAGAAGGAAATATAGAAGAAAATACAGAATCAAACCAAGGTAATGAAATAGAAAATACAGAAGAACAGAAAGCTGTACAAAATATTGAATATTAAGAAACAGTTAGTATATTGAAAAATGGAAAGATATAAAAAAATAATGCAGAAGAATATTAGAAAAATATAGATGAAAATGGAGATGAATGATTATTATGAAGATGGGAATTGTAGGACTTCCTAATGTAGGAAAAAGTACTATGTTTAATGCTATTACTAAAGCAGGAGCAGAATGTGCTAATTATCCTTTTTGCACAATTGAACCAAATGTAGGTGTAGTAGCAGTACCAGACGAAAGATTGCAAAAATTAGCAGAAATTTATCATCCACAAAAGGTAACTCCAGCAGTAATTGAATTTGTGGATATTGCAGGTTTAGTAAAAGGAGCAAGCCATGGAGAAGGACTAGGCAATAAATTTTTATCTCACATTCGTGAAGTAGATAGTATTGTAGAAGTAGTAAGATGTTTTGAAGATACAAATATTGTCCATGTAGATGGTAGTATTGACCCTGTTCGAGATATAGAAACTATTAATTTAGAGTTAGTATTTGCAGATTTAGAAACAATAGAAAAAAGAATTGATAATGTAAAAAAGAAAATTAAAGCAGATAAAAAATATGCACAGGAACTAGAAGTTTTAGAAAAAGTAAAAGAGTGGTTATCACAAGGAAAACCAACTAGAACCATGGAACTTAATGAAGAAGAAAAAGAAATTTTAAAAGATGCTTTTTTACTTACTATGAAACCAATTTTATACATTGCCAATGTTTCAGAAGAACAACTAAGTAATGCAGAAAATGATGAAAATGTAAAAAAAGTAAAAGAATATGCGAAACAAGAAAATGCAGCAGTTATTCCTCTTTGTGTAAAAATTGAAGAGGAACTCGCTTCTTTAGATGGTGAAGACCAAAAAGAAATGTTAGAAGCATTAGGATTAGAAGAATCTGGCTTAGACAAAGTAATTAAAGCAAGCTATGACTTATTAGGACTTATGTCATTTTTAACAGCAGGAGAACCAGAAGTAAGGGCATGGACCATTAAAAAGGGAACAAAAGCACCACAAGCTGCAGGAAAAATTCATAGTGATATAGAGAGAGGATTTATTCGCGCCGAAATTATTTCCTATGATGATTTAATTAAAGAAGGTTCTGCGGCAGCAGTAAAAGAAAAAGGATTAATGCGTTTAGAAGGCAAAGACTATGTTATGCAGGATGGTGATATTGTATTATTTAGATTTAACGTATAACAAAAAAATAGCAAAAAAATAAAAAAAATGTAAAAAAAACTTGACTATTTATTAGTAGAAGTATAAAATATTTCTAGATGGAAAAAATAAGGTATATTTTTTCTGTTTATACAAATAATAAAGATAAGAAAATAATCGAAAGAAAAGGAGATTTGATGATGATGAAAAGTAAAAAATTAGTTTTAGTATTTGGATTAGTAATTGCATTATTATTACTTGTAATTGTTCCTAGCGTACAAGCTACTGACGATAATCCTTTAGAAATTATTAATGGACAAAATAACAATGAACAAGCAAATAATGAAGCTAACAATGAAACAAATAATGTAGTAAACAATGAAGAAAACACTATCCCTGTTATTAACAACACACAAAATACAACTTCAACAAATACCCTACCACAAACCGGTGTAGCAGAAGATACAGCATTATTTGTATTCATAGCAATCTGTATTGTATCAGCAATTTATGCATATATTAAAATTAGAAATTATAAAAATCTATAAAATGTATTTCGATTTTAAGATATATCAAAAAGAATATATTGAATTTATCATTCAGTATATTCTTTTGCTTTTACTACCGTTCTTTTTCCATTTACATTATTACAAGTTAATAAAGTTACAATTTTATTTTCTCCCACATTTTGACTGGTACAAGATAAGTCATTGGGTTTTACCTCAAATTTATCAAAAACAATATAAGTAATTTTAGTACCATTCAAATCATAAATGTCTATAACATCTCCATTTTCTAATTCATGCAATCTACTAAACAGCTTATAATCCACATAATTATGACCAGCAATACATAAATTTCCTATTTCATTAGGCATAGGACCTGCAAAACGGCAAAGAGAAATCTTTAATAAATCACGGTTACTTTCAGATAAAATAGGATAATTTACATTAATTTTATCAATACGAATCATTCCAATAACGAAAGGATTAGAATAAGTGACTTGTACTTTTTGTGGTCTTACTGTATTTTGGGTATCTTCTAAATTTTGATAAAGAGTAGTTAGTGAATAATTATTAAGCAAAGTTTTAGACAATTTTTCTTGTTTATGCATCTGATAAATATTGCTAAAAAAAATACATAAAAAAATAAGAGCTATACCAAAAGAAAACCAAAATTGCAAACGATATTGGTTTTTTTTAAAATATTGTATGGTAGAATTTTTAGGTTGCATTATAATTTGATTCATCATATTTCACCTTTTCTTTTAGTATTGTCTAATATTAAAAAAATATTGATGAATATTATTCCATTTTGAAATTTACTATAAAAAATAAAATTTAAAGAAATTTTTATTAAATATAGAATTTACAGTATAAATATGATAGAATATATAAAGAATAAAAAGAGGTGCTTATGGAAAAATTAAATATTAATACAATTAAACAGTTAATACAAGACGGAAAGATAAGATGGACGAATCATGTGATGATAAGACTTTTGCAGAGAAACATAAATCAAAGTGATGTTGAAAATGCTCTTTTCCATGGAGAAATAATAGAAGAATATGAAGACTCTTATCCATATCCAAGTTGTTTAGTTTATGGAATAAATTTAAATAGTCAAGTTTTGCATGTAGTATGTGGATTTGATGGTAAAGAGTTATGGATTGTTACGGCATATTATCCTGATGATATAGAATGGGAAAAAGATTTAAAGACAAGGAAGGAGAAAAAATAATTATGAATTGTTTTATGTGTAAAGGAAAATTAGAAAATAAGAATACCACTTTTATGGTTGAATTAGATAATTGTATTATTATTATTAAAAATGTACCATCTCAAGTATGTAAACAATGTGGAGAGGTATCTTATAGCGATGAAGTTGCTAAACAAATAGAAAAATTAGTTAATTCGGTAAGAAATGCCATTACTGAAATTACAGTAATTAATTATACAACAAAGGTTGCCTAAAACGAATAGAGGTTAAAGGCTATAAAATAGACATGCAAATAACATGTCTATTTTTTATATAAAAAAAATCTTTTAAGAAACTAAAAAATTTTCAAAAAAGGCTGTAAAAATTAAGAAATTATGATAGAATGATAGCATGAAAAAATAAATGGTAAGGAGAGTGTATATTATTGCCAGAATTAAAGTATAAAAGAGTGCTACTTAAACTAAGTGGAGAGGCTTTGGCAGGAGATACCAAACATGGTATTGATGTAACCACTTTAGGAAAAATTTGCGATAAAATAAAAGAAGTAGTAGAACTAGGAGCACAGGTTGCTATTGTAGTAGGTGGTGGAAACTTTTGGAGAGGAAAATATGGTCATCAAATGGAAAGAACCACATCAGATTATATGGGAATGCTTGCTACTTGTATGAACGGGCTTGCACTGCAAGATGCTTTAGAAACAAGAGAAATTTATACTAGAGTACAAACTGCAATTGAAATGCAAGAAATAGCAGAGCCATATATTAAAAGAAAAGCAGTAAAACATTTAGAAAAAGGAAGAGTCGTTATTTTTAGTGGTGGAACAGGAAATCCATATTTTACAACAGATACAGCAGCAGCTTTAAGAGCAGCAGAAGTAGATGCAGAAGTAATACTAGTTGCAAAAACCATTGATGGAGTTTATTCTGATGATCCAAAAATCAATCCAAATGCTGTTAAATATGATAAAATTTCTTATTTAGATATTTTAAATAAAGACTTAAAAGTAATGGATTCTACAGCTACTTCTTTATGTAGAGATAATCATATTCCTTTAATTGTATTTGGAATGAATGAACCAGATAATATGGTAAAAGCAATTTTAGGGGAAAGAGTGGGTACTTTTGTAGGAGACGAAAATTAAAAAATAGAAACAGGAATATTCACGGATAGTCCATGAAACAGAAATTAAAAAATGAAAAACATAAAATCAAAAAAGGAGAATAAAATTATGATAAATAATATTTATGAAGAAAAAATGAATAAAACAATAAGTGTATTTGAAGAAAACTTAGCAGAAATTAGAGCAGGAAGAGCAAACCCTGCAATTTTAAATAAAATTACAGTAGATTATTATGGAGTTCCAACACCAATTAATCAAGTTGCTGGAATTTCTGTACCAGAAGCTAGAATGATTTTAATTCAACCATGGGATGTTAGCATCTTAAAAGAAATTGAAAAAGAAATTTTAAAATCTGATATTGGTATTAATCCAAACAATGATGGAAAAGTAATTCGTTTAACTTTCCCAGAACTAAATGAAGAAAGAAGAAAAGAAATTGTAAAAGATATTAGAAAATTAGCAGAAGAAGCAAAAATTGCTGTTCGTTCTATTAGAAGAGACGCCATTGATGAAGCAAAAGAATTAGAAAAGAAATCTGAAATTACAGAAGATGATTTGAAAAAAGAAGAAGAGGACATTCAAAAGTTAACAGATAAAAAAGTAGAAGAAATTGATATGCTTTTAGAGAAAAAAGAAAAAGAAATTATGAGTATTTAAGTACTATTCTAACGTAATAATTTAATGCAACCCAAATTTGCAAATAAAAAATCTTAAGGAAATAAAAAAGTTAGGAGAATAAAATGAAAGAAAAAATAATGCCAAAACATATTGCTATTATCATGGATGGTAATCGAAGATGGGCAAAAGAAAGAGGATTAGATCCAAAGCTAGGGCATAAAGAAGGTGCAGATAACCTAAAAAGAATTGCAAAATATGCAAATAAGATTGGAATTCAATATCTAACAGTCTATGCTTTTTCTACAGAAAACTGGAAAAGAACCAAAGAAGAAGTAGGAGCTTTAATGGTACTTCTTCAAAAATATGTAGAAGACTTTTTAAATGATACTAGTAAAAACAATATTCGCATTAAAATTTTAGGTGATATTACTAGATTGGATGAAGGTTTACAAAAAAGTATTCAAAAGATTGTAGAAGCTACTGCAAATTGTACAGGACTTACTTTGAATATTGCTTTTAATTATGGTGGCAGAGATGAAATCGTAAAAGCAGTAAAGAAAATAGCAAAACAAGTACAAGATAAAGAAATTAGTATAGAAGATATTAATGAAGACTTAGTTTCTAATTCGCTTTATACAGCAGGACAGCCAGAACCAGATTTATTAATTCGTCCAGGAGGAGAGCAAAGAATTAGTAATTATCTTTTATGGCAATTAGCTTATACGGAATTTTTATTTATTCCAAAATATTGGCCAGATTTTTCAGAAGAAGATTTAGATGAAGCAATTCAAATTTTTGAGAATAGAAATAGAAAATTTGGAGGAAAATAAGAAAGGAAACAAAAAAATGAATGTTACACGATTACTATCAGGGTTAATATTATTTCCCATTGTTGCCATTATATTAATTTTTGGTAACCAATATGTAGTAGATATTACTATTTCTATTATTGCTATTATGAGTCTACATGAATTTTACAAAGCATTTAGGCATGGAGAAAAGGCAAATCCTGTTAGTTGGATTGGTTACATAGCAGCATTTTTAGTTTGTTTTATTCATGTAGTACCAATTGATTGGGTATTAAAAATAATAGGAGCATTACTTCCAATTTCTTTCTTAATTTTATTCTTATATGCTATTATTACGAATTTAAAAGTAAACATTATAGATATTGCAATTACCTTTTTTGGAATTTGTTATATTGTAATCTTTTTAATGTTTATTTCCATTATTCGTGAAAATTTACCAAACGGAAAATTCTTAATTTGGTTTCTATTCTTTAGTGCCTGGGGAACCGATATTTTTGCTTATGTAATTGGAAAAAACTTTGGAAAGCACTATTTTACCAAAATTAGTCCTCATAAAACCATAGAAGGATGTATTGGTGGAATTATAGGAGCTGTTGTAATGACTATGTTATATACATGGGCTTGCCAAGCTATTTTCCATGTAGAGTTTTCTTATCTCTATGTTGCTATTATTACTATTGTACTAAGCATTTTAAGTCAAATTGGTGATTTAGCAGCATCATCTGTAAAGAGGTATACAGGCATTAAAGATTTTAGCAATTTAATTCCTGGTCATGGTGGAATGTTAGATAGAATTGATAGTATAGTATTTATAGCACCATTTGCTTACTTTTTATTTATGTTATTATAAGAAAAGTGAACAATAAAATTAAATTTATTATATAAAAGTTATTTACATAAATTTATACAAATATAAAGGAGAATTTTATTTGATATCATTTATTATTGCAGCTTTAAAAATTATTTTTATATTAGGTTTTCTTGTATTTATTCATGAGGGTGGACACTTTTTGGTAGCAAAATTATGCAAAATTAAAGTGAATGAGTTTGCAATTGGATTTGGTCCTACTGTTTGGAAAAAACAAGGAAAAGAAACGAAATATGCCTTAAGACTGATTCCACTAGGGGGATTTGTTAGTATGGAAGGTGAAGAAGAACGTTCTGATGAAGAAGGTTCTTTTAGTAAGGCAAGCATACCAAAAAGAATTGCAGTAGTTGCTGCAGGTGGATTAGTTAATATTATTTTTGCTTTACTTGTATATTTTGTTTTAATGAGCTTTACAGGAAATAATGTTTCTAATTATGTGGATTCTGTTATACCAGACACAAGTGCACAGCAAGTAGGACTTATGTCAGGAGATAAAATACTAAAAGTAAATGGTAAAACTATTTTTTATAAAGCAGATTTAGATGAAGCATTACAAAACTGTAATGGAGAAACCTTAGAAGTAGTAATTGAAAGAAATGGAGAAGAACAAACTTTACAATTAGAACCTATGACAGAACAATATAATTACACGGGAATTGCTATTTCAGGAGCAGGAGAACTAAATACTGAAATTGCAGCTATTTATCCAAATAGCCCAGCGGATATGCAAGGTTTAGAGACAAAAGATGTTATTCTTTCTGTAAATGGAGTAGAAGTACAAGGTGATGCACAAAAATTAATAGAAGAAATTAATCAAAACATAGGAGAAGTACTTAAGTTTACCATAGAAAGAAACGGAGAAACATTAGACTTAAGTATTACTCCAGAAGTACGTGCTAATTATTATTTAGGTGTATATTTAAAATTGGCAGAAAATAATTTTGCAAACAATGTATATTATGCTTTTTTTGAAACAGGAGAATTTGCTTTTTCCATTGTAGATAATTTAAAATTATTATTTACAGGAAATGTATCTATTGACCAAATGATGGGACCTGTTGGAATTGGTGAAGTAGTTGCACAAACGAATGGATTTGCAGATTTTATTTATATTTTGGCACTAGTTTCTATTTCTTTAGGATTTACCAATCTATTACCATTCCCACCATTAGATGGAGGTAAAATTGTCATTTTATTAATAGAGGCAATTCGAAGAAAGCCTATGAAACAACAAACAGAACTTACCATTCAAATGATAGGCTTTATGCTTTTAATTGGCTTATCTATTATTGTTACGTATAATGATGTGTTAAGGGTTTTCTAATCACACTACGTGGCATAGCCACTCCGTTTGATCGCTTACGCGGTCTGCACTTTTGCAATATATTTAGTTTTTAAATAGAAAAAGGAGAAAAGCAATGGAAGAAAAAGAACTAAAGACTGTAAAACAAGTATTTAAAGATTATGATTCTAATAGCTTTGCATTAAGTGAAGCTAAAGTAGTATGTGTAAATATCTATAAAAAAACAAATACTTTAGAAATTAAATTAAAAGTAACTTCTACCATTTTAATGAAAGATCTAACTAACTTTGAAAAATATCTAAATAAAAGATTTGGCTTTAAGCAAGTAGATATTAAAATAGATGCAGACGAAAGCATAGAAACCGATTTTAATCAGAAGATAGAAGCGGAATGGAAAGATATTGTAGAGTACATGGCATATAAACATCCTTTAACAAAAGCTTTACTAAAAAATAGTACTATTAGTATTCAAGATAATAAGATAATTGTAAAATTAGCCATGAAGGGAAAAGCCGTATTAGAAGCTAGAGGCTTTGATAAAATACTAGCTACGAAATTAAAGGATTTATATCATAAAAACTATGTTGTAACTTACCAAGAAGAAATTACCGAAGAAATGATAGAAAAATATCATGAGCATGCAAGAGAACTTGAAAAACAAGCTATTTTACTTGCTCAAAAAGAAGCACAAGAACAAGCCTTAGAAAATGCAGAAGCAAATCCAGAACAAGCGGTAAAAGGACAAGCTAAACCTACAGGCGGAAATTCTGCAAATTCTGCAACTAGTTCTTCTATGCCGATGCCAGAGGCACCAATACCAGAAGAACCAAAAGAAGAAACTCCTCTTATTTATGGAAGAAGCTTAAAGATTAAAGAAGAGTTATCGAAAATTATAGACCTATCGGTAGATAGTGGAAAAGTATTATTAGATGGGGAAGTACTCAATACAGATGCAAGAGAATTGAAATCTGGCAAATTTTTAGTAACTTTTGATTTATATGATGGTTCTAGTACAATTACTTGTAAGGCTTTTGTAGAAGCGGATAAACAAAAAGAGGTTATGAAAAGATTAACAGGAGCAAAAGGAGTAAAAGTAAATGGTACTGCTCAATTTGATCCATTTGCAAAAGAATTGGGAGTTATTGCTAATGTTATTATTGAGTCAACAGGTTTAAAGAAAGAAACTAGAAAAGATGAAGCAAAAGTAAAAAGAGTAGAACTTCATATGCACACACAAATGAGCCAAATGGATGGTATGACTGCTGCAAAAGATTTATTAAAACGTGCCGTAAAATGGGGAATGAAGTCTATTGCTATTACAGACCATGGTGTAGTACAAGCTTTTCCAGATGCCCATAAATACCTAGAAAAAGACCATCCAGATTTAAAAGTAATTTATGGAGTAGAAGCATATTTAGCTCCAGATAAAACTCCTAGTGTTTCTTTTTCCAAAGGACAAAATATGGAAAATGCTACCTATTGTGTGCTTGACTTAGAAACAACTGGTTTTTCTTTTAGAACCGAAAAAATCACAGAAATAGGAATTATGAAAGTAAAAAATCATGAGGTAATTGACGAATTTAGTACTTTTGTAAATCCAGAAAAACCAATTCCACAAAGGGTAGTAGAAGTAACCAATATTACAGATGAAATGGTAAAAGATGCACCAACTATAGAAGAAGTTTTACCAAAGGTATTAGAATTTATAGGGGATAGTGTATTAGTTGCTCATAATGCAGATTTTGATATTGGATTTTTAAAGTATAACGCAGGAGAGTTAGGGCTTAAATTAGGAAATACCTATATTGATACTCTACGTTTGGCAAAAGATTTATTTCCAGAATATAAAAAATATAAATTAGGTATTATTGCAGAAAATTTAGGAATTAAAGTAGAAGTAGCACATAGAGCCTTAGATGATGTAGATACTACTGTGAAAGTATTTAATGTAATGCTTGATATGTTAAAAGAAAAAGGAGTCATTACCTTAGATGATATTGATACTAAATTAAGTGGTAGTGCAGATTATAAATCATTACCAACTTATCATGCCATTATTTTAGCAAAAGACTATGTAGGGCTTAGAAATTTATACAAGCTAATCTCTCTTTCTCATTTACATTATTTCTATAAAAAGCCTCGTATTTTAAAATCTCTTTACAAAAAATATTCAGAAGGCTTAATTTTAGGAAGTGCATGTGAAGCGGGAGAACTATATAGAGCTATTATTGCGGGTAAAACAGATGAGGAATTAGAAGAAATTGCAAGTGACTATGATTATTTAGAAATTCAACCAATTGGCAATAACATGTTTATGGTAAGAAATGAAACCGTAAAATCAGTAGAAGATTTGCAAGACATTAACCGTAAAATTGTAGCGTTAGGTGAAAAATTACAAAAACTAGTAGTTGCTACTTGTGACGTACATTTTATGGACCCACAAGACGAAATTTATCGTAGAATTTTAATGGCAGGTCAAGGTTATGATGATGCAGATGAGCAAGCACCTTTATACTTACGTACTACAGAGGAAATGCTAAAAGAGTTTGAATATTTAGGAGAAGAAAAAGCTTATGAGGTAGTTGTAACCAATACCAATAAAATTGCAGATATGTGTGAAAAAATAAGTCCAATTTCTCCAGAAAAATGTCCACCATATATTGAAGGGTGCGAAGAAACCATTAAGACCATTGCTTATAAGAAGGCACATGAACTCTATGGAGATCCTTTACCAGAACTAGTACAAACAAGATTAGATAAAGAACTAAATTCTATTATTAAAAATGGATTCTCCGTTATGTACATTATTGCTCAAAAACTAGTATGGAAATCTAACGAAGATGGATATATTGTAGGTTCTAGAGGTTCTGTAGGTTCTTCTTTTGTAGCTAATATGACAGGTATTACAGAAGTAAATTCACTTCCACCACATTATCGATGTCCTAATTGTAAATACTCTGATTTTACAGACTATGGTTATCTTTGTGGATTTGATTTACCAGATAAAGATTGTCCTAAATGCGGACATAAATTAATTAAAGATGGTATTGATATTCCTTTTGAAACTTTCTTAGGATTTAATGGAGATAAAGAGCCTGATATTGACTTAAACTTTTCAGGAGAATATCAAGCTAAAGCACATAGATACACAGAAGTAATTTTTGGAAAGGGAACTACTTTTAAAGCAGGAACAGTAGGTACCGTAGCAGACAAAACTGCTTATGGTTATGTAAAGAAATATTATGAAGAAAGAGGAATTCCTGTTAGTAATGCAGAAGTATTAAGATTATCACAAGGCTGTACAGGAATTAAAAGAACAACAGGACAACACCCAGGAGGTATTATTGTAGTACCAAAAGGAAGAGAAATTTATGAATTTACACCTGTACAACATCCTGCAGATGATCCAAATTCTGATATTATAACTACTCATTTTGATTATCACTCCATTGACCAAAACTTGTTAAAACTAGATATTCTAGGACATGATGATCCAACCATGATTCGTATGTTATTTGATATAACAGGAATTGACCCTACAAAAGTACCATTAGATGATAAAGAAACTATGTCTATTTTTAGCTCTACCAAAGCTTTGGGAGTTACTCCTGAACAAATTAAGTCAGAAGTAGGAAGCTATGGCATACCAGAGTTTGGTACCAAATTTGTAAGAGGAATGTTAGTAGATACTAGACCTACCACATTTGATGAATTAATTCGTATTTCTGGATTGTCCCATGGTACTGATGTATGGCTTGGAAATGCACAAACATTAATTGAAGAAGGAACTGTTACTTTGCAAGATGCTATTTGTTGTAGAGATGATATTATGATTTATTTAATTAAAATGGGATTAGAACCTAACAAAGCATTTAAAATTATGGAAACAGTTCGTAAAGGAAAAGCTTTAAAAGACCCAGAAAAGTGGGAAGGATTTAAAGCTGCCATGAAAGAAAAAGATGTTCCAGATTGGTATATTAAATCTTGTGAAAAAATAAAATACATGTTTCCAAAAGCCCATGCAGCAGCTTATGTAACAAATGCCTTTCGTATTGCATGGTTTAAAGTACATAAACCTGCAGCTTATTATACCGCTTATTTTACCATTAGAGCCGATGAGTTTGATAGTGACATTATGTGTTATGGAGAAGAGCGAGTAAAAAATAAAATGAAAGAAATAGATTTAGCAGGAAATAGTGCAACAACCAAAGATAAAAATATGTATGCTATTCTAGAATTAGTACTAGAAATGTATGAAAGAGGAATTAAGTTCTTACCAATTGATTTGTATGCATCCCATGCTACTAAATTTAAAATGGAGTCTGAAACAGAAATAAGACCACCACTAAATAGCATACCAGGACTTGGTACTGTTGCAGCAGAAGGTATTGATGAGGCTAAAAAAGATGGAAAATTCATGTCTATTGATGATATGAAAATCCGTTCTAAAATAGGAAAATCTGTAGTGGAACTACTAGAAAAAGTAGGTTGCTTAAAAGGAATGAGCCAAAGTAATCAATTAAGTTTGTTTGGATAACAGAATATTTAACAGATACGGCAATGATAGTATTTCTATCATTGCTTTTTTATGTGAAATATGATATAATATTACAGAATTTACATAATAAGTATATAGAAAGTGAGTTATGATGAGAAAAAAGTCAATAGAAGAACTTACAGAAGAATTGGGAGAAATTTTAAAAGATATTTATGAAACTGAAGGGTTAGAAAAAGCCAGAAATATTGTAACAGATACAATGCAAAAAGTAGAACAAAATATTATAGGTGACTTGCAAAATAAAAGTGAATGGGATTTAATTCTGAGCCAAATAGAAGAAATGGCAAGAAACTTAACAGGGCCTAGAAAAATAGCGGACCAATTAAATTGCACGGTAAATGTGGTTTATACAACTATTAGGAAAAAGGAAATCTACAATAGGCGAGATGTAAGAAAATTAATGGCAGAAGGAAAATCAGATGAAGAAATTGCAAAAGAAGGAAATTTGAACCCAGAAGCTGTTATTACATATAGGGAAGAATTAAAAAGAGCAAGTGAAGAATTAAATAGAAAGAAGCAAGAAAAGGCTAAAGAAAATTCTAGTAGGAAAAGTGAAATAAGTACAAGAATAGTAGAAATGGCAAAAAATTTAATAGAACCTATTAAGATAGCATCTATATTACAATGTGATGTAAAAAAAGTTTATTCTGCTACTGCTAGATATCATATTTATGGGAGAACAAAAGTAAAAGAATTAATAGAAGATGGAAAGAATAGTGAACAAATAGCAAAAGAAGGAAATTTGAATATAGAAGCTGTTATTAGATTTAGAGATGAGTTATTAAATAATAATGTAAACACAAAAACAGCAAAAATAATAGAAATGGCGAAAGAATTAATAACTCCTAATATAATAAGCCAAAAGTTACAAACTTCCTTAGACTATATTTATCTTATTATATCTGAAAATGATATCTATAGTAGAAGAAAAGTAAAAAAAGCAATAGAAGCAGGAAAAACAGATGAAGAAATTGCAAAAGAAGGAAATGTAAATATAGATGCTGTTACTAGATATAGGGCAAAACCAGATATAGAAGATAATATGAACTATAATTCACGTGCATATAGCAACCAAAGAGAGCAAAATGAAAAAATTTTGAAAATGGCAAGAAATCTTACAGGTGTTGATTCAATTGTATCTAGCTTATCGGTTCCAGAATACACAGTAAGAAATCTATTAAGAAAAAATAATATTTATGCAAGAGAAGAAGTTATTGCATTAATACAGGAAAATGAAAAAAGTGATAAAGAAATTGCTGAAGATTCAGGATGCAATGTCATTTTAATAAAAGCATTAAGAAAAAGCATAGAAAATTTACAGTGGGCAATAGAAAATGATGAGATAAAAAAGAAAGCATTGACTATTTTACAAAATGGAAGAACCTTAGAACAAGCAATGAAAGCCACAAATCTTAAAATGCCAGAAGTAAAAGCTATTCAAGAGGTATTTGTTGCTAGTAAAAAACAATCAGTAGATAGGCAGAAATTACAGTTTGAATTAAAAACAGAAATGATAAATTTGAGAAGAACTCTGAATGAATCAGCTCAGTCATCAAAAATACAAGCTAAGATTATAGACTATAGAGTACAGAAAATATTATATAAATATATAGAATTATTACAAGAAAGCGATTATGCCCTTTTGGCCTATGCTTATGCTAAGACAGGAGAATATATGAAAGCAATAGAATTTGGAGAAGAATATCTTGACTTAGATACACCTTCCTTATCTGCTTTACAAGCTAGAATAGATGAAATTCTAAAACAAGAAAAAGTAAAAAAGGCGGAACAAAGTACACCAACAAGAAAGATAGCATCTGAATTAACAAGAACAGATAATAGCGTTAAAGAGCCTAAGGGAAAGGAACATTCAGATAGATAGCAAAGAAAAGAACACAAATTTACAGAGAATATAGCAAAGGAGAAGAATATGAATTTACAAGAAATTTTTTCAATTCAAAATATTATTATTTATTTAATAATTATTAATTTAATTGCATTTTTTATGATGTGGTTAGACAAAAGAAAAGCTAAAAAAGGAAAATGGAGGATTACAGAAAATACACTTCTTATTCCAGTATTGTTGGGCGGAGAAATAGGAGGAATTGCTGGTATGTATATTTTTAGACATAAAACACAGAAAGCTAAATTTGTAATAGGCTTTCCTGCTATTTTGATATGTGAAATTTTGTTAATTTTATTACTCGTATTATAAAAGGAACAAGCAATTTTATACATAAAAATTAAATTTTGTCATATTTACCAATAACTGGAAAAACAAAACAGGCTATTTTGTCAAATAAAAATAAATAAAGAGTTACCATAAAAAAATAACTCATAATTTAAAAAAGTTATCCACAGAAATATCTCCCTATTTTGAGTTATTCACAGAGTTATCCACAATATCCACAATCCTGTGGATATTGTTTTTTTGTAAACCTAATGTAAACCATATGTAATATTATTGCTAATTTGTAATGATTTTGTAATTAGATTGTAATATAAAATACAAAAAATGACGAAAAAGGACATTATTGTGAAAATAGAGTGAATTTTCGCAGTTAAAAATATGACAAATAGATTACAAAGTAAAAAAAATTGATAATAACAATTATCCACAATTTTTGACGCATAATTTTTTGACATATGTGGGTAAAATAAAATTTTGACTTCACATATAAATTGTGCTATAATTAGATGTACATTACTTTTGTGTTAGAGTGAAATTACTCTAACTAGTAAAATTTTTAGGAGGATATTATGATGAGAAGAAGGCGGCGTAGAAGTTCTTTTTGCTTAATCATTTGTATTGTCCTTGCACTAGCTTTGTTTTTAGGAATGATGCTTTTTCGTAGTACACATTTCCGGCGCGGTACCGTAATTCAAGGAGTGGATTGTTCTTTTTTGTCGGTAAAAAAAGCGGAGGAAAGAATTAATGAATTTATGGCCGAAGCAAAAATTCAATTTATTTTTCAAGATGGAAAAGAATATGAAGTAGATAGCCAGAAGTTCAACCTACAATTAGCAAATACCCAAGCTTTAGAAGAAATATTGCACGAACAGAAAGAAGGAGAAAGCAAAAACTATACTTTAGAAGATTCATTTGTTTTTGAAGAGGAAACTGTAAAAGAATATTTGGTGGGCCTTCCTGAGCTGCAAGAAGAAAATATGGTAGAACCACAAAATGCTTATTTACAATTGGGAGAAGATGGACTATTAGAAATCGTTCCCGAAGTTTGTGGAAATTATATTGACTTTGAAGAAGCCTATAGCCTAGTAACAGACTCTCTAAAATCTGGTAATTTGGTTATTGATTTTACTCAAATCACTGGTAGCAGACCTACTATTGTAGCAACTGACTCTGTACTAGTAGATAAGCAAGCTGAAATCAATTCCTATTTGACCACGAATATCCAATTTACTCTAAGTGATGGAAGTGTTCTTATCTTAGATAGTAGTGTGATGAAGGACTGGGTTTACCAAGATAAAGAAGGAAATTATCAAATTGATGTAGATTCTAATCTCCCTTACTTTGTGGAAGAACTAGCAGACAGAGTAAAGGAAACAAATTCTACTACAATATTTCCTGCTACTTACCTAGGAAACATTACAATTACTGTTCAAAGGAGCATGAGACCTACTTTAGATAAAAAAGCACAAACAGAACATATAAAAGCTTTACTGGGCACAGGAAAAGAGTATCAAGAAACACCTATTTATACAAATACTTCGTCTGCTTATACACTTGGTAACACTTATGTGGAATTAGACCTCACTAGGCAGAAAGTATGGATGTATAAAGAAGGTGAATGTATTCTAGAAACAGATTGTGTAACTGGAATGGCGAATACTGGTTATGCAACGCCTACAGGTATTTATTACCTAACCTATAAGCAATCTCCTGCTCATTTAAGCAAATATGATGCTTATGTTACTTATTGGATGCCATTTAATGGTGGCATTGGCTTCCATGACGCATCTTGGAGGTATAAAAATGGGCAAGCATATTTTGGAGGGGATATTTATAAAACAGATGGTTCTCATGGGTGTGTGAATCTTCCTATTGAAGCTGCGAAAACTCTGTATCAAAACATTACCAAAAACATTCCTATCATTGTATATGCATCTTAAAAAACAAAAGGCGAGTTCGATTCGAACTCGCCTTGTTTTAGGTGACTACTTTTAATTAATTTTCACAATCTTCTCCAGAAAAAGGACTAGTGGGATAATAAAGCTTTAATGCCCAATCACGGTCCTGTTTAGAACAAGCCAACCGATATAGCTCCTCACTAAAGGTTCCAGGATAAGGGTGTTCATAAAGGACTAACCACAGAAAGTTTTGGGAAGAATTCTTGGGAATAGTATGAAATTTAGAACTTCCCGCATACCATACTTCACATTTTCCTTCATCTGCTAACCACTTAGCCAAAGAATATGGCAAAATAGTTGTCTGATGAAACTTGCCGTCAATTTCGGCAAGGACTCTCATTAAAGATATTACTTCTAAAAGCGTTTTCCGCGGTTGCAACTTTTCTTTCATAGTAACCTCCTAAAATAAAATCCTCTGGCTAAATGAATAATATAGCCAATAAAAATAGGAATATAGGTATTATAGCAAAGAAATTTAGAAAAGTAAAGTGAAAAATAACTTGACTTTTCCGAACCAATGTTTTATAATATTTATGTTGTAAAAGAAAAGATGATAAAAAATTTATATTATATAAGTAAAAAACATATAGGGGGAAATTATGCAAGACAGTATTATTATTAAAGGTGCAAAAGAACATAATTTAAAAGATATTAATTTAGAAATCCCAAGGGATAAATTAGTAGTTATTACAGGTCTTTCTGGTTCAGGAAAATCTTCTTTGGCATTTGATACTTTATATGCAGAAGGGCAAAGAAGATATGTAGAAAGTTTATCATCTTATGCTAGGCAATTTTTGGGTTTAATGGAAAAACCAGAAGTAGAATCCATAGAAGGGCTTTCTCCAGCTATTTCTATTGACCAAAAAACAACTTCTCGTAATCCTCGTTCTACCGTAGGTACGGTTACAGAAATCTATGATTACATTCGTTTATTATATGCTCGTATTGGTGTGCCATATTGTCCAAACTGTGGTAAGAAGATTGAAAAACAAACAATAGACCAAATTGTAGATCAAGTTATGAATTTCCCAGAAGGTACTAGAATTCAAATACTAGCACCAGTGGTTCGTGGAAGAAAAGGAGAATATACCAAACTTTTAGAAGATTTTCAAAAAGAAGGTTTTGTTCGTGTTAGAATTGATGAACAAACTTATGAGCTAACAGATGATATTACAATTGACCGAAAGAAAAAGCACAATATCGATTTAATTGTAGATAGATTAGTGGTTAAACAAGACATGAGGACTAGACTTACTGAATCTGTAGAGATAGCTTTAAAATGTGCAAACAACCTTGTTACTATTGATATTCCAGGAGAAAAGGAAATTTTATTTAGCCAAAATTATGCTTGCCCAGATTGTAATATTAGTATAGAAGAACTAAGTCCAAGGATGTTTTCTTTTAATAACCCATTTGGAGCTTGCCCAACTTGTACAGGTATTGGCTATTTAATGGTTATGGACGAAAATTTAATTATACCAGATAAAAATAAAACACTTTATGATGGGGTAAAAGCCTTTGGTTCAAGCACTATGAAAAAGGGAGACACCATGGCTAAAATGTATTTTGAAAGCATTGGTAGACATTATGGAGTAGATATTAAAGTTCCTATTAAAGATTTGCCTAGATGGTTTTTGGAAAAAATCCTTTATGGTACAGGAGACGAAGTAATAGATTTTGAATATACCTCTTATGCCGGAACTAGAAAATTTAGCACCCCTTTTGAAGGAGTACTTCCTGCACTAGATAGAAGATATCATGAAACAAAATCACAAGGCATGCGTGACTTTTATGAATTATATATGAGCGAAAAACCTTGCTATACCTGCCATGGAGCAAGATTAAAAAAAGAAAGTTTATCAGTAAAAGTAGGAGACAAAAATATTAATGAATTAACAGACATGTCTATTGATAAAGTAAAAGATTTTCTAAATTCTTTAGAGTTAAATAATAAAGATAGAATGATTGCAGACCAAATTTTAAAAGAATTGAATAAACGTTTACAATTCTTAATAGATGTTGGATTAGATTATTTAACTTTATCTAGAGCAGCAGGAACATTGTCAGGAGGAGAAGCACAACGTATTCGTTTGGCAACCCAAATTGGTTCAGGGTTAACAGGTGTATTATATATTTTAGACGAACCAAGTATTGGTCTACATCAAAGAGATAATGATAGGTTGTTAGCAACACTTAGAAAATTAAGAGATTTGGGAAATACGGTATTAGTAGTAGAACATGATGAAGACACTATGTATGCAGCAGACCAAATTATCGATATAGGACCAGGTCCCGGTGTACATGGAGGAAGAGTTATTGCACAAGGAACAGCAGAAGAAATTAAGCAAGTTCCAGAATCTATAACAGGACAATACTTAAGTGGCAAAAAACAAATTGCAGTTCCAAAGAAAAGAAGAAAATCCAACGGAAAAGCAATTGAAATAAAAGGTGCTACAGAACATAATTTAAAAAATATTAATGTTAAATTTCCATTAGGTCAATTCATTTGTGTTACAGGTGTTTCTGGTTCTGGAAAAAGTACTTTAGTAGATGAAATTCTATATAAAGCTGTTGCAAAAGAAATTTATGGTTCTAACGAAAGACCAGGAAAATATAAAGAAATAAAAGGCTTAGAAAATATTGATAAAATTATTAATATCGACCAATCTCCAATTGGTAGAACTCCTCGTTCGAATCCTGCTACTTATACGGGAGTATTTGATATTATTCGTGATATTTTTGCAAGTACACAAGAAGCTAAAATGCGTGGCTATGACAAAGGTAGATTTAGCTTTAATGTGACTGGTGGTAGATGTGAAGCTTGTTCTGGAGATGGCGTTCATAAAATAGAAATGCACTTTTTACCAGATATCTATGTGCCTTGCGAAGTATGTAAAGGAAAACGTTATAACAGAGAAACTTTAGAAGTAAAATATAAAGGTAAAAATATTAGTGATGTTTTAGATATGACAGTAGAAGAAGCTTTAGAGTTCTTCAAAAATGTGCCAAGAATCAAAAATAAAATTCAAACCTTAGCAGATGTAGGGCTTGGCTATATAAAGTTAGGACAACCTTCTACTACATTATCTGGTGGAGAAGCACAACGTGTAAAATTGGCTACAGAACTTTCTAAAAAAGCAACAGGAAAAACATTGTACATTTTAGACGAACCAACAACTGGCTTACACATTGCAGATGTTCACAAATTAGTAGACATTTTGCAAAGATTAGTAGATACCGGAAACAGCGTTGTAGTAATTGAACATAATTTAGATTTAATCAAAACAGCAGATTATATTATCGACTTAGGACCAGAAGGTGGAGAAAAAGGTGGACAAATTATTGCTGTAGGTTCACCAGAACAAATTGCGAAAAATGAACAAAGCTATACAGGAAAATTCTTGAAAAAATATTTGGAAAAATAAATTTTAAAACGAAGTGGATTTATCAAATTTCTTAATATAAGAACTTAATAAAATATCTTAAATTAAAAAGATATCAAGAGGTACAAAACTAAATGGGCACTCTTAAGGAAAACAAAAGTAAAGAAAAAACAAAAAAGAAAGGGAATAAAGTTTATATAAAACTTTATTAAAAAGATTTTAATAAAGAATGCCCACTTAATTTTGTACCTCTTGTATTTTTGTACTATTTACATCTTAGTACAAAGAAAACTATTTGCAATCATTGTTATTGTTTCTTTCATTTTTGTTATTATTTTTATTGTTGTTATTCTTTTTGCTGTTTTTGTTATTTTGCTTATTTTGATTTTCTGACATAATCTCAAGCACCTCCATTTCTTTATATCACTATTTTGAACAAAAACTGAAAAAATATACAAAAAGTTATAAAAAATAGAAAGTATGGCAATTTTTCATTGGACTTTGCTATTTTCATTATTTTTCTTTTACTTTTTTGATACCATGTTTATGTTGTTATGTCATAAATTTGTAATAAAATTGTTATAAAAATTTAATATAAAAATAGTAAAAAGTAATTGTAAAAATAGAATAAAAATGGTAAGATTAAAAAGACAAAGTAAAAGAATAGGAGAAAACTGATGAAACAGCAAAAGCTTGAAATAGTAAGAGAGAGAGAGAGAGAGAGTTAATATTTAAGCCAACAACTAAAGAAAATTTAGTTTTATTTGTCATACTCAAATTATATATAAAATATCAAAGTAGGAAAGATGGATTATGCCTAAAAAGGCATGATTCATCTTAATTTTGTGTGCAAAGAAATAAAAGGAAAAAACGGAAAAGGAGGAATAAAAAGAAAAAATGAAAGAAACACAAGTAGAAATAAGCAAAAAGAAGCAAGAGAGTAAAGAAAAAAGTAAAACCAAAATAAAAAATAATATGTATTTAAATAACAAACGTGGTATTACTTTAATTGCTTTGGTAGTAACTATAGTAGTAATACTTATCCTAGCAGGAATCACAATTCAAACAGCAATAGGAGATGGAGGAATAATCAATTTAGCAAATGAAGCAAAAGAACAACAAATCATAGCAAGTTATAAAGATAGAATAGGAATAGTAGGAGTTAATTGGTCATTAAATAGAGCATTAGATGATAGTGTAACAGTAGATGATTTATGGC
>CABUKD010000017.1 GCA_902492105.1 uncultured Clostridium sp. | reverse complement strand
TCAACACGATTTTTTTTATGCAAAAGTAGAAAAAACAGTACAAACGAAAAAATTCAATAAAAATAGGTCTTGTATTTTTCTATAAAGTATGGTAGACTGATTTTGCAAAATAAACAAAGGAAAGGGGATTAAGAATGAGTAAAAAAATAATTTATGTATTAATTGTACTAGTTGTTATTATTGCTGTTGCAGTTGCTGTATATTTTCTTACAACACAAAACCAACAAGAGGGAGATAATGCAAACAATGTAACTATTGATTTACAAGCATTGAATACTACTTTATCATCACAACCACCATTTAATGAAATGGCTACTATGGACATTACCATGGAAACATTAAACACAATGTACCAAATTACTGCAGATGAAGTGGAAGCAGTTATTGGAAAAATGCCAATGATGAATGTACAAGCTAGTATGTATTTAGTTATTCAAGCCAAAGACGGAGCAGTAGATAGTGTAAAAACAAAAGTAGAAAACTATGGTACTGCTTATGAAGAACAATGGGCTACTTATTTACCAGCACAATATGAACTAGTAAAACAAAGAAAAATTGGTGTAAAAGGTAATTATGTATATCTTATTGTTTCTGAAAATTCATCAGAACTAGAAGCATTAATTAAATAAATATAAAACCAAAAGGCTTGTTAAATAACTTGACTTAACAAGCCTAATAACAAAAAGATTAGTTGCTCTTACATTCAGCAACTTTTCTTTTGCTCAAAAGAAAAAGAGAATAGGAGAAAGTTAAATGGTATTTAGTAGTATTGTATTCTTATACATTTTTCTACCAATTATGCTACTTTTGTACTTTATTGTGCCAAGCAAATTCAAAAATGCTATTATGATATTAGCAAGCTTGGTGTTTTTTGCGTGGGGCGAAATCCGTTATATTTTTATTATGCTAGTGTTAGCTGTTATGGATTTCGTATGTGGTAAGCAAATTACAAAATATCAAAATAATAAAAAGAAAAAGATACTTTTTTTAATGATTAATGTGGTAGTTAATTTAGGAATATTGTTTTTCTTTAAATATGCAGATTTTATCATTACTAATATTAATAATTTAACAGGACTTTCCATTCCATTACTTAATATTCCGCTTCCAATTGGAGTATCTTTTAATACTTTCCAATCTTTGTCCTATATTATAGATGTTTATAGAGGAACCGTAAAATGTGAAAAGAGCTTTTATAATTATTTAACTTATACCACATTGTTTCCACAAATTATTGCAGGACCAATTGTACGTTATGAAACTGTAGATGAAGAATTAGAAACCAAAAATATTAGTATGGACAACTTTTCAGCAGGAATGAAACGTTTTATAATAGGGCTTGGAAAAAAAGTTCTTATTGCCAATAGTGTAGGTGCTTTATGGAACACGATTGAAACTGGAAACTATTCAGAATTAAGTATGTTATTTGCATGGATAGGTATTATTGCATTTGCACTTCAAATTTATTTTGATTTTAGTGGCTATTCTGACATGGCAATTGGCTTAGCACAAATATTTGGTATGAAGTTTGATGAAAACTTTAATTATCCATACATTTCAAAAAGTATTACAGAATTTTGGAGAAGATGGCATATAACATTAAGTAGCTGGTTTAGAGACTATATCTATATTCCTCTCGGAGGAAATAGAAGAGGGCTTGCTATTCAAATACGTAATATTTTGATTGTATGGTTTTTAACAGGTGCATGGCATGGTGCTTCATGGAACTTTATTTTATGGGGTGTTTATTTTGGAGTGATTCTAATTTTAGAAAAACTATTCTTATTAAAAGTATTAGAAAAATTACCAAATATTATAAGGCATATTTATGCTATTGTTATTATTCTAGTTAGTTGGGCAATTTTTGCTTTTGAAGATTTAGCAAAAGTAGGAGAATATATTAAAGCCATGTTCATCAATTCCAACTTGTGGGATAATGAAGCACTTTATTATTTACAAAACTATTGGGTACTTATTCTAATAGGAGCAATTTGTTCGATTCCATTATGGAAAAAGTTAAAAGAAAAAATTGATAGTAAAAATAGTAAAGGATTAGAATTTATTACCAGTTTAGGCTATGTAGCTATTCTTATTTTATCTACTGCAAGCTTAGTAACCAATTCCTTTAATCCATTTTTATATTTCCGTTTTTAATACAAATAAAATAACTCAAAAAAACTTTATTGTATGGAGGCGAAAAGCTTAAACATGAAAAAAAGTAAAATATTTTTTCTTATATTTATGACAATATGGCTTGTTCTTATTATTCTCAATTTTGTATTACCAAAAGTAGTATTTTCAGAACAAGAAAATAGATATTTAGCACGAATTCCTGAATTCCATTTTGATGATTTAGTAAGTGGCAAATATTCGGAAGATTTAGACACTTACATTAATGATCATTTTGTATTTCGTAACTTTTGGTTAAAACTAAATTCATTTGTACAATTAGCCATTGGAAAAACAGAAAACAATGGTGTATATATTGGAAAAGATGGCCATTTATTTGAAAAATTTGAATATACAGAGAAAGAAAAAGAAAATTTGCAAATTGCAAGTAATACCATTAATAACTTTGCTTTAAAAACAGGGCTTCCAACTTATTTTCTGTTAGCACCAAATTCTATTTATATTAATCAAGATAAATTGCCTAATAATGTAGAGGCAGTAGACCAAAGTGCTATTATTCAGGAAGCCTACACAGCTTGTCCAAATGTACAAACTATAAATACAGTTCCTATGTTAGAAGAAAATAAAAATAAAATACAGCTTTATTTTAAAACAGACCATCATATGACAAGTGAAGGAGCCTACTTATTATACCTAGCATTTTGTAAAACAGCTAATGTGATGCCTACTAACATATCTGAATTTACGAAAGAGACAGTCTCAACAGATTTTTTAGGAACTTTTGATTCTAAAGCACAAGTAGCATGGCAGGAGAAAGACAAAATAACAGTATATAAAAATACAATTAATACCAATGTATTAGGAGATTATGATGGGCAAATGTATAATTCTATATTTAATTCAGAATACTTAAGTAAAAAAGATAAATACTCTTACTTTTTGAACGGAAATCATGCCAAGGTAGTAATTAAAACAAAAGTAAACAATGGAAAAAAATTATTAGTAGTAAAAGATTCCTATTCTCACATTATGGCACAGTTTTTATGCCAAAATTATGAAGAAATTCACTTTCTGGATCCAAGGTATTATAATTTGCCATTAAGTGATTATTGCAAAGAAAATGAGATTGATGAAACTTTATTTTTATACAATGTTTCTAATCTAGTTTCAGACATTGGTATTAGAAATGTAAGGTAATTTTATTAAAACGAACCATAAAATCTTAAATTTGTTTTATAAAAGGAGTAGAATTGTCTTTTGAAATTTTTAAGGCCTTGCGTGGGCGACCATTGTGACAGCTGTTCGAGGCGGTTACGCCGAGTTACAGATGTCCAAAAGGGGAAAGGTTTTAAAAATTGAAAAAGACAATTCTACTCCTTTAGAAAATTATTTTTAATAAGGTAAAACATTACAATATGTTTAGTTTAATATAAGTCTTGCTAATTTGTTTGTTTTTATGGTAAAATAAAACAAAAATTAATATATCAAATGGAGAAAAATATGTTACACCAAGATGTTATTTATGGAAACATAGAATTAAATGGAATTTATGAGAAAATTGTAAATAGCCGAGAATTTTTAAGACTAAAAGATATTACACAAACAGCAATGTCTACTTTAGCTTATCCTCAATTAGCAAAAGAAACTCGCTTTGAACATAGTATAGGAGTTTACTATTTAATGTGCAGAACATTAAACAATCTAGAAAAAAAATTAAGTGCACAAGGAGTATATTTTGCAAAAGAAGAAAAAGATATTGCAAAATTAGCAGCTTTACTTCATGATATTGGTCATGGAGTTCATTCTCATTTATTAGAAAAAATTACAGGGAGTTCTCATGAACAAAGAAGTATAGATATTGTTAGAGATGAAAAAACGCAAATACACCAAATTATTGTAGAACAATATGGAGAAGATTTTATTGACAAATTAGTAGAATTTATGGATTGTATCTATGGGAAGGGAGAATTAGCAGAAACCATTCAAATCCAAAAAGACCATACTATTTCTCTAAAAGGAGTATTAGCAAGTTTAATATCTCATAATATAGATTTAGATAGATTAGATTATTTAATAAGAGAATCTACTTATACAAAATTAGGAACACTAACCAATTATCAAGAATTAATCAATAGCTTTGACATTATTCCTGCAGGTAGCCAAATGATTTTAGCAATTCCAGAAGAAGCAATGTACCTTTTAGAAGCAAATATTTTCGAAAGAACAAGAAATTATAGTAAAATTTATTTTAATGACATGGATTTTTTGGGAAACCATGCTTTTGAACTATTATTAGAAGAACTAAGAAAACATCCAGAAGAAGTGCCAGATAGTATACCGGAATCCATTAGAAAACTATTAACACAAAATAAAACTCACTTTTCTAATGAAGAATATATGCAATTGACTAATCAACCATTAGAAGAGGCTATTGAACTAATTGCTAAAACGACAGAAAATGAAAAAATAAGATACTTGTGTCATTATCAAAAAAATGCACAAGAGGATTATCAAATTTTATATAATGGAAGAGATGAACAATATGTTAGAAAATTGTTAAAAAAAGTAATTCCAAATTTTCCAGAGAATTCTAACTGTATTTTTTCAGAAACAAGAACTATTAAGCCTTACAAAAAGACAAAGTTTGGCAGTACGAATATAATTACCAAAAATGGAATTAGAAATTTTGAAGATTTGCCACATGCTATTAGTCTGCAACCACTTCAAAGAACGGTTATGGCTATGAATCCTCAAGTTTTGCGCTTGGAGTTAGGTATGTCAGAACCAGAATTTCACCAAAAATATGCAGATATGGTACAAGAAATTATGAGTGGAGAAATGAAGCCAAGACAAGAATTTGAATTAAGATATGTTTTAGCAGAGCAAAAGTTTTCTTATTCCGATATTTTAGAATTTATAGAAGGACAATATGAAATAAAGGACCGTTCCCAATATTATTCTAATGATATTTATTATGATGACATTCATAGTTTTGAACTTTTAGAAAAAGGAAATACTTTAAGAATCCGTGATGGAGCAACTTACCATAATGGAATAAGGACACATAGTTATAAAGAAAAAAGAATTACTTATAAAACTTATGTAGAACATGGAGAACAAACTTATACTACAAGAGAAAGAAAAGAAGAAATTGGAGATACTACTAATTTAGGTGAATATTCAGGTTTTATAGATAGTATAGGTTTAAGAATAGAGGATTTACAACCTGTACTAGAAGTAAATAATATGAGAAGATTAATTACTATTTTAGTAAATGGAAGTCCAATTGACATTTCCTTTAATATGGCAACATATCAAAACCATATTTATGATATGTTAGGGACAATGCCTACCATAGAAATAAGACCAAGAGAAAATGAAATTTTAGGAAGACTAGAATTATTGGAAATAAAAGAAAAATTAGAAGAAGCTTTTCCAATGTTAAAAGATTTAGTATCCAATGCTAATATTTATGAAATTGGTGTGGCAGACTCTTACGAAAAATATCAAAAAGGATACATTGTTAATGAAGATGCACAAGAATATGAACAAGAAAATCCACAATCTGCTCAAAAATTAGGAGAAATTGTAGAAAAATTAAAACAAAAAAGAGGAATTACACAAGTAGCAAAAATTTTGCCAGTAGAAGAATTTATAAAAGAATCTCAATTTTTTCCAGAAGAGCATGAAATAGGGTAAACACATAGAATAAAAAGTAGAAAATGTTTGAAAGAAAATGTTTTCATAGCTATGAATGACTTTAACTGAAAAGTGAAAGGAATGAAATTTTTTATGAGTATTGGTTTAGTATTAGAAGGCGGAGCAATGAGGGGATGTATACAGCAGGAGTATTAGATATGTTTCTAGAACAGCAAATAAAGGTAGATGGCATTATTGGAGTTTCGGCAGGAGTTTTATTTGGTGTAAATTATGTGTCTGGTCAAAAAGGAAGAACCATTCGTTATAATAAAAAATATGCAAAAGATCCAAGATATATGGGAATGAAATCTTTTTTATTAACAGGTAATATTATTAATAAAGATTTTGCCTATTATGAGATTCCTAGCAAATTAGATCTATTTGATGAAGATACTTTTAAAAAAGCAAAAATTGATTTTTGGGCTACTATTACCAATGTAGAAACAGGTAAACCAGAGTATATAAAACTAGAAAAACCATTTGAACAAATGGAACTTTTAAGGGCTACTTCTGCCATGCCATTGGTATCTAAAATGGTAGATTGGAATCACCAAAAATATTTGGATGGTGGTATTTCAGATAGTATACCAGTAGAAAAATGTAAACAATTAGGGTATGACAAAATTATTGTAGTATTAACACGAACAAAAGATTATAGAAAAACAAAACCAAATATGACTTTAGCCAAAATAAGATATAAAAAATATCCTAATTTAATTAAAGCAATGGAAACAAGATACCAAAATTATAACCAAACATTAGAAAAAATAACACAAATGGAAAAGAATAAAGAGATTTTTGTAATAAGACCATCTAAAGATTTAAAATTAAAAAGAATAGAAAGAGATACTGAAAAATTACAAGAGATGTATGACTTGGGAATAGATGATACTAAAAAATGTTTAGAAAGATTAAAACAATATCTAGCAATAAAATAATTTGATTTAATATAATATGTTATCATAACAATTCCTATATGAATAATTATATATATATTATAGAGCAAATAATAAGAAAATACAGGAATTGCAATAAGATATAGGAGTCTTTTTTATGTTACAAATTAAAAATGTTTATAAAGAATATAGAACAGGAAATTTAATACAAAAAGCTTTAGATAATGTAAGCTTAAATTTAAGAGATAATGAATTTGTGGCTATTTTAGGACCAAGTGGCTCTGGAAAAACCACACTTCTAAATATTATTGGAGGGCTAGACCGCTATGATAAAGGAGATTTGGTAATCAATGGAATTTCTACCAAACAATATAAAGACAGAGATTGGGATTCTTACCGTAATCACACAATTGGTTTTGTTTTTCAAAGCTATAATTTAATACCACACCAAACTATTTTATCCAATGTAGAGCTAGCTTTAACCATTTCGGGAGTGCCTCAAGCTAAACGTAAGCAAAGAGCGATGGAAGCATTAGAAAAAGTAGGGCTTGCTGACCAAGCCCATAAAAAGCCAAATCAACTTTCAGGTGGGCAAATGCAAAGAGTTGCTATTGCTAGGGCTTTAGTAAATAATCCAGATATTCTACTTGCAGACGAACCAACAGGTGCTCTAGATAGTGATACTAGTGTGCAAGTAATGGATTTATTAAAAGAAGTAGCAAAAGACCGTTTAGTAGTAATGGTAACCCATAACCCAGAATTGGCCGAAAATTATGCAACTCGTATTGTAAACTTAAGAGATGGAAAAATATGTTCTGATACCAATCCATATATCATAGAAAAAGAAAAGCATAAAAAGGCAGAACACAAAAATATGGGCAAAACATCTATGTCTTTTTTTACTTCTTTATCCCTTAGCTTTCATAATTTGCAAACCAAAAAAGGAAGAACATTGTTAACTTCTTTTGCAGGTTCTATTGGAATTATTGGAATAGCGCTTATTTTATCTTTATCCAATGGGGTAAATGAATATATTCACTCTGTGGAAGAAGATACCTTATCAGAATATCCTTTGCAAATACAAAGCTCGGGAATTGATATTAGTTCTTTATTAATGGGAACTGCTAGTGATATGATAAATCAAGAAACAGAAGGAGACATCCATGTTAGCAAAATGTTAACAAATATGTTTTCAACAATAGGCTCCAATGATTTAGTTTCGCTAAAACAGTACTTGGAAAGTGAAGATTGTCCTATTAACCAATATGCAAAAACAATTGAATACAGCTATAATGTAACACCTAAAATATATAGTTCTGACACAAAAAATTTAAGACAATTAAATCCAGATGTTTCTTTTGCAAGTTTGGGCATGGGGTCTGGAAGTAATACGAATAGTATGATGTCTAGTATGATGAGTACTAATGTATTTTATCAAATGCCAGCAGATACAAAATTATTTGAAGACCAATATGATGTAAAAGCAGGGAAATGGCCTACTAACTATAATGAATGTGTTTTAGTATTAACATCTAGAGGAAATATTAGTGACTTTATGCTATACACTTTAGGGCTAAGAGATACAAAAGAATTAGGTGATATGATTTCCCAATTTTTAAAAGAAGAAGAAATTGATACTCCTAATAATATAGAATCTTATTCTTATGAAGATATTCTTGGTATTACTTTTAAATTAATTAATAATACCGATTGTTATGAATATGATGAAGAATATGATATTTGGCGTGATAAAACAGATAATACAAAATACATGAAAAATATTGTGCAAAATGGAGAAGATTTAACCATAGTAGGAATTGTACAGCCAAAAGAAGGTGTAACGGCCTCTATGCTTCAAACAGGAATTTATTATCCCGCTTCTTTAACGACTCATGTGATAGAAAATGCAGCAAATAGCAAAATAGTAAAGGCACAACTAGAAAAGCCAGAAGTAGATGTATTTACAGGTAAAAGATTTGATGACACAGAAGAAAACAATTCCTTAGATATGAATTCTTTAATTGAAGTAGATACCAATGCTATAAAATCCGCTTTTAAAATAGATGAATCGAAAGTAAAAGTAGATTTTGGTAATTTAAACAATCTAATAGACCAAAATTCACTACCTACATTAGACTTAAATACTATGTTAGAAAATCTTAAATTTTCTTTTACAAGTGAAGATATTCAAAAACTAATCAATGAGCTTTTAAAAGGTTATGAAGAATATGTAGCTCAAAATCCAGAATCTGATGTTAATCAAATTAGTAAACAACTATCAGACTACTTACAATCAAATGAAGCTAGTGAATTGTTAAAGCAAGAAATTGAAGCAATTATTAAAGAAAATGGTAGCCTTACCATTACACAAGAGCAAATGCAAAGAGTTATGCTAAAAGTCTTGCAAGGATATGAACAATATGTAAAAGAAAATAATTTGGTAGAAATAGAAGACTTAAATCAATATCTAATGGAATATCTTTCATCAGAACAGGCAAAAGAAATTCTTAGTGAGTTTTTATCGGAAATGATAACAGAACAAAAATTGGATGAACAAATTTCTAAAATGATGACAGAATATATGCAAACAGCTATGAAATCTATGACAAAAAACTTAGAAGCGGAAATGCAAAAAAGTATAAGTAGTCTTAGCCAATCCATAACAAGTGCTATTAGCATTGATGAAAAAGCTTTTGTAGGTGCATTTAAAATGAAAATGGATGAACAAGAGTTATCCGAATTATTAGCATCCTTTATGACAAAAGAAAATGCTACTTATGAAGGTAATTTGCAAAAATTAAATTATGCTAGCTTAGAAGAACCAAGTAGTATTTCCATTTATCCAAAAGATTTTGAAGGAAATCAATCTATTAGTAATTTACTAAATGAATACAACAATCGTATGAGAGAAGAAGGAGCAGAAGATAAAGTCATTTCTTATACAGACATGGTTGGAACTTTAATGAGTTCTGTAACTACTATTATTGACACTATTAGTTATGTATTAATTGCCTTTATTGGTATTTCTTTGGTGGTTTCTTCTATTATGATTGGAGTTATTACTTATATTAGTGTATTAGAACGTAAAAAAGAAATTGGTATTTTAAGAGCAATCGGAGCTTCTAAACATAATGTTGCACAAGTATTTAATGCAGAAACCTTTATTATTGGTACATTAGCTGGAGTGATTGGTATAGGAGTTACCCTATTATTAACTATTCCAATTAATCAATTGATTAGCTTTTTATCCAATGGAGCAAACGTACGAGCATCTTTACCGGTTATGGCAGGAGTTATTTTGGTTATTTTAAGTATTGTATTAACCTTAATAGGAGGAATTATTCCTTCTAAGAAAGCCGCTAAAGAAGATCCAGTATTAGCTCTAAGAAGTGAATAAACTATAAAGTTGTCCTAAAATATTATAATGTAAACTTTAAAACATTAGAATTGTCGCCCACGCAAGGCTTAAAAATCTCAAAAGACAATTATTATACTTTTATTAAAATAGATTTAGTTCAATTTTTGGACAGTTTCTCTTATAAATGAAAAAAATGGTATATATTTTTTTTATTTACGTCCCCAAACTTAAGACTTCAATAAAAAGATTATATATCATTTACTTTTTTACCATATCGTATGTGAATTGTAAGGTAATAATTAAATAATTAAATTTTTTTTAAAAAAGTATTGACTTGGAGCAAACTCTAAGTGATACTTTATAATATATCAAAAATGATAGGAGGTAGATATAAGATATACAATGTAATAAAAAATGAATACTTATGGAAAGGAAAGCGAAAAATATGACAATAGCAGAAGTAAGTAAAAAGTATAATTTGACACAAGATACTATAAGATATTACGAAAAAGAAGGCTTAATTCCAACTATTCCTAGAACAGAAAGTGGAATTAGAAATTTTGACGAAGAAAGTTGTAATTGGATAGAATTTATTAAATGCATGAGAAACGCTGGACTAGAAATAGAAGTACTAAAAGAATATGTAAAGTTATTTAGAGAAGGAAAGTCAACAGTAGCAAAAAGAAAAGAATTATTGGAAAAGCAAAGAGAAAAACTACTACAAAAGCAAAGAAATATTAATGAAACACTAGAAAGGCTAAATTACAAAATTAATTTATATGATGAAATAGAAAGTGGTATTAGAAAAGATTTTACAGAAAAGCCTTAATAACATGAAAGAAAGTTAATTTAGGACAATAGTCTTTGTGCATAAAAAATAAATAATTTGGATAAAAAAGAAATATAAAAATTTTTAAGAAGAGAAAGTGATTTATATGGTAAAACAAACTGCAGGACGTGATTCTTTAGGAGAATTTGCTCCTAAATTTGCAGAGCTAAATGATGATGTATTATTTGGAGAGGTGTGGTCTAGAGAGGATAAACTATCATTAAGAGATAGGTCATTAGTTACAATATGTGTGTTTATGGGAAAGGGATTATTTGACAGCTCTTTAAAACATCATTTAATGAATGCTAAAAAAAATGGAATTTCAAAAGAGGAAATGGCAGAGATTATTACTCATGCAGCTTTTTATGCTGGATGGCCAAATGCTTGGGCAGTATTTAATTTAGCAAAAGAAGTATATGCCGATGAAGAAGGCAAAGAAGAACATGGAGGAATGTTTGGAATGGGAGAGCCAAATACTGCTTATGCACAATACTTTGTTGGAAACTCTTATTTAAAACCACTAACAAAACCAGGTTCATCAGTAGTTACACTTGCTAATGTTACATTTGAACCTAAATGTAGAAATAATTGGCATATACATCATTCTACACAAGGTGGAGGACAAATTTTAATATGTATTGAAGGAGAAGGCTGGTATCAAGAAGAAGGAAAACCTGCACAAAGTTTAAAACCAGGAGATGTAGTAGTAATTCCTGCAAATGTAAAACATTGGCATGGAGCCAAAAAAGACTCATGGTTTAGCCATATTGCAGTAGAAGTACCAGGAGAAAACACATCAAATGAATGGTGTGAGCCAGTTAATGATGAGGAATACAATAAATTATGTCAATAGGGACGGAGATTTTTGACAATTTAATTATTAAAGTATTTCATAAGCATAAAGCTATAGAGTTAGAATTAGATAAAATAAGAAAATTTGTGAAAATTTTATCAAAAATTAGATGATATATAAGGAGGAAATCTAAGTGGAAAATAGTAAAAAATTAATTGTATATTTTACTTATACAAATAATACAAAGAAAATAGCAGAAAAGATAAAAGCAAAATTAAACTGTGATATATTAGAAATTAAACCAGTAAAACCATATGATTCAGACTATGATACAGTTGTAAGATTAGAACAAAATAACGAAACAGCAAAAAAAACACCAGATATTGAAAAGATAAATGTAGATTTAAGTAAATATGATGAAATTATATTAGGAACTCCAGTATGGTGGTATACTATAGCACCAGTTATTAGAACATTTTTAAAACAAAATGACTTATCTGGAAAGAAAATAATTCCATTTGCAACAAATGGTGGTTAGATTGGTCGTACATTCCAAGAAATAAAAGAACTATGTCCAAATTCAGTTATAGAAAACGAAATGAATATTGTTTTTGAAGGAAGTAATATGCAAACCTCCAAAGAAGAAGTAAAGAATTGGATAAATTGTTTGTAAAATATCATAAAATGTGATATGGTTTCAAAAGTAGATAATATAATACATTAATATCAAAATTATAGCAAAAATAAAATTACTTTATACAAGTGTATAGAGTAATTTTATTTTTAGGATATAGTAAGACTACGAAATTTGTAATAGAATTTTTTATTTTTACACATAATAAAAAAGAAAAATTCAATAAAAAAGGAGAACAAAAGCTTGATTTGGGAAATTGTTTTAATCGTAATAGGCTTTATTTTTTTAGTAAAAGGTGCCGATTTACTAGTAAAAGCAGCTACAAGTATTGCTAAAAAATTTGGATTATCTGAAATGTTAATAGGACTAACAATAGTAGCAATAGGAACTTCACTTCCAGAAATTTTTATTACTATTACATCTGCTGCAGATGGACATTCAGACTTAATTATCGGAAATGCAATTGGTAGTTGTATTTGTAATTTTCTATTTGTAATAGGAATTTGCAGTTTAGTAAGACCAGTAAAATTTGATAATAGGATTATAAAAAGGCATTTGCCAATTAGTATGATAGCTATGCTATTATTACTATTTCTAGGTAATACAACAAAATTAGGAGAAACTCACATTATTGATAGGTGGCAAGGTATTGTATTATTACTATGTACAGTAATTTACATCATTTACACTATCTATGAAGAAAAAAAGCTAAAAGATAAACAAATGGATGATGAAATTATAAAAGATGTGGAATCAAAAGAAGTAAAATCTGTTTGGAGGATTATTGTTTTCTTCATCTTAGGAATATTAGGGTTAAAATTTGGCTCCGATTTTGTTGTAGATAATTCTATTCTCATTGCTCAAAAACTAGGTTTATCGGAACGATTTATTGGAATGACTGTTGTGGCTGTTGGAACAGCTTTACCAGAAATTATTACAGGAATTATAGCAGCAAGAAGGAACGAGTCCGACTTACTACTAGGAAATATAACAGGTTCTAATATTTTAAATTTATGTTTATTAATCGGACTAGGTGCTATCATCAATCCTCTAACATTTACTACTGATTTTAATAGCAGTATATTGGTTTTAATTGTAGTAACTATTTATTTACAATTTGTGGCAACTATTAATAAAAATAGAGAATTAGATAGAAAAAGGGGAATCCTTTTAATTATTGTATATATTATTTATATATTAAGTATGTTGTAAAAACTGTTGCAAATTTTGCAACAGTTCAAAATGAAGAAGGAAGATTTTTTGAACATTATAGATTAGTTTGAAAAAACTAATCTTTTTTTATGAAAAGTTGTAACCTTTTCTAAAAAAATGTTACTATATATATGAAAGTTAACTGAAGTAAAAGGAGATTTAGATCTAAATTGAAAAAAGAAATGTTAAAAGATTATTTATCAGAAGGTAAAATAGATATAGACAAAATGATAGATGATTTCTATGGCTATATTTATATTATCGTAAAAAATGGTGTAAGTATTTATATAACTGATGAAGATATGGAAGAAATAATATCAGATGTATTTATTGCTATTTGGAAAAATAGTACTACATTGCTTGACACAACAGATTTAAAAGCATATCTAGCAGGAATTGCAAAAAACATGATAAAAAATAAATACAGAAAAAGCAAACTGAATTTTTCGCTATCAGATTATGAAGAAAAGCTTTTTTGTAATAGTAATCTTGAAACAATAGCTGAAGAAAAAGAACAAAATAGGATTATTCAAGATTCTTTAGAAAAGTTAAAACCAGAAGAGTATAAAATATTTATTCTATTTTATTATGAAGCAAAAAAGATAAAGGAAATTGCAGAAATATTAAATTGTTCAAAAGGAAAAGTAAAAGTGACTCTTCATAGAATCAGAAAATTAATAAAAAGAAATTTAGAAGATGGAGGTTATAGTTATGGAAAGTAACAATTTAAAAGAAAAAATACGAAAAAATGTAAAAGAGAAAATAGCTATATCAAACATCAGAAAGGAGTTTGATATGAGAACAAATAAAAATAAAATAATTTACATGGTTTCTTCTGCATGTGCAATATTAATATTAGGTGTAGGAATATTTGTGGGAGCAGGTAAATGGAGTGATAACTTTGTACCAAATCATATAACAGAAATTGGGGAAGTAGAATTAAATATTAATAGACTAAAAGAATTAGCAGTAACAAAATTAGATGTCGATGTTCAGATAATAGAAATGACAGAAGTGCCAGAAAAATTTAAATTTATAACCAATATTAAGGTGCCAGAAGAATACCAATTAGAAACTAGCTACAATGTTTATATTAGAAGTGATAGAAATATAGCAAAATATGATTTATTACATGATTATGTATTTTCTTATAGAAAAGATAGTAACAATAATATTAAAATAGCATTTTCTGAATTAGAAGAACCTTTAAGAGATTATTTTATAGATGGAGGAGAAAAAGTTTCAAGAATAGAAGATACAGAATTAATCATATCTCAATGGGAACAAATGTATATTGTAACTTTTGAACATAATAATTTATATTTTGATATTGAAACAACAGGTATTACAGAAAATGAATTAGTAACTTTATTAGAATCAATCATAAGTAAATAACAAAAAGAGAGTAATTTACATTGATAATTACTCTCTTTTGTGTTAATATGTTTTCAGTGAAGTGCAATTACAATTAATAGGAGAAATAGATGATAAGAAGACTTGATAAGAATGATATAGATGCTGTAATGCAAATATGGAAGAATGAAAATATAAAAGCTCATAAATTTATTCAAAAGGAATATTGGGAAAATAATTATAACTTTGTAAAAAAAGCTCTACCAAATGCAGAAGTATATGTTTATGTTGTTAAAGAAAAGATTGTAGGATTTATAGGACTAGATCATAATTATATTCAAGGTATTTTTGTTGATACTAATCATCAAGAAAATGGGATAGGAACCTCTTTATTAAACAAAGTAAAAGAAAGCAAAAATAATTTGACATTAAATGTATATAAGAAAAATACAAGTGCAATTAGTTTTTATAATAAAAATGGATTTGTAATTACCAATCAAAATATAGATAATGATACAGATGAAATAGAATATACAATGGTTTGGAATAAGTAGAAAAAATAGTAAAGTAAGAAATACATGCAAGATGAGTAATAAAATTAATAATAGGAGATATTTAAAATGACTTATAAACATATTTACCAAACGCCAGAAGGCTTTTCTAATATGATAATGAATAGTGATGGAGAATATTTAACAGGCTTATGGTTTGAAGGTTCAAGAGATACTTCAAAACATAAAATAAATTGTGAAGAAAAAGATTTACCAATATTTAGCCAAACGAGTGAATGGTTAGATACCTATTTTAAAGGACAAGTTCCTGATTTTATACCAAAATACAAAATAGAAAATATGACCCCATTTCGACAAGAAGTAATTGACATAATGAACTCTATACCTTTTGGAAAAACTTTAACATATAATGACATAGCTAAAATAATTGCAAAAAATAGAGTGATAAAAAGAATGTCATCTCAAGCGGTACGGAGGCGCTGTTGGTTGGAATCCAATTTGTATTATTATTCCTTGCCATAGAGTAGTTGGTACCAATGGAAGTTTAACAGGATATGGAGGAGGAATAAAAAATAAAGTAGCATTATTAACACTTGAAAAAATAGACATGAGCCAATATTTTGTTCCAAAGAGAGGTACTGCATTATGAAAAGATGTAAATGGTGTAATCTAAAAAATGAATTATATGTAAAATATCATGATGAAGAATGGTGTAAGCCCAATTTTGATGAACAATATTTATTTGAAATGCTGTTATTAGAGTCCTTTCAAGCAGGGCTTTCTTGGGAGTGTGTATTAAATAAAAGAGAAGACTTTAGAAAAGCATTTGACAATTTTGACATTGATAAAATTATAAAATATGATGATGAAAAGATAGCAGAGCTTTTATCCAATGAAAAAATAATCAGAAATAAATTAAAAATAAAAGCTAGCATCAATAATGCAAAAATATTTAAAGGAATACAAAAAGAATATGGTTCATTTTATCAGTATTTAAAAACATTTACAAAAGATAAAATTGTTTATGAAATAGGAAAAACTACATCCGAGCTATCTGATAACCTATCAAAAGACTTACAAAAAAGAGGCATGAAATTTGTGGGCTCAACAATCATATATTCTTATCTACAAGCAATAGGTGTAATATGTTCACATGATGAAGAATGCTTTTTATATAAAAATGGACGGATAACTGTGCTTATAAAGGAAAGAATAAATAAAAACTTATGGAGGTATGTATGAACAATATTATAATATATGGTTCTAAATATGGTACAACCAAAAAATATGCAGAAGAACTTTCAAGAAGAACTAATATAGAAGCAATTTCTTTTAAAGATATAAAAGAAATCAATCATTATAATAAAATTATTTACTTAGGTGGTATATATGCAGGTGGAGTACTAGGAATGTCTAGTACACTAAAGAAATTAGATGATATATCAAATAAAACAACCATACTAATAACAGTTGGACTTGCAGATCCAAAAGATAAAGAAAATATTAATAACATAAGAAATAATATGAAAAGACAAATCAAACAAGAAATTTTTGAGAAAGCAAAAATATTTCATTTAAGAGGAGGAATAGACTATACAAAACTTAACGTTATGCATAAAACAATGATGAAATTACTTTATAATGCAGTAAAAAAATTACCAGAAGAAAAGAAAACTGCAGAGGATAGAGCAATGATAGATACGTATAATCAAAAAATTAGTTTTGTTAACTTTTCTAGTTTAGATGATATAATTAGTGAGATACAGAAATAGAACAAAAATTTTATAAGTTAGGAGGTGGGAAAGTGTATAAAACAATTGTTGTAGAGTATTCGCCAAAAGCAGATGATATGGCACAAAAAGTAGAAGAAAAAGCAAATGAAATGTTACAAGAAGGTTTCGAGTTAATTACTATGTCAATTACAGGAACAGCAAAAGCAATTCTAGTATTCAAAAAGTAATTGGAATTACAGTGCATATAGCAAACTATATAATGTTTTTGTCAATATTTTTTATAAGGAGGAATTTAAAATGAGAAAAAATATTAAAACTAGTGAAGCAATATTTCCAATGCCAGTATTAATGATAGCAACATATAATGAAGACGGAAGTGTTGATGTTATGAATGCTGCATGGGGAACAATGCTTAGTAGAAATCAAGTAATCTTAAATTTAACAGAAACACATAAAACTGTTAAAAATATTAAAGCAAGAAAAGCATTTACTGTTAGTATCGCTGATAGTAAGCATGTGGTAGAAGCGGATTATTTTGGAGTAGTGTCAGGAAATAACACTCCAAATAAATTTGAAAATAGTGGTCTTACAGCAACTAAATCAGAAAATGTAGATGCACCAATTATTAATGAATTTCCAATTTGTCTTGAATGTGAATTTATAGAATATCAAGATGATGAATATGGATGTGGGGTAATAGGAAAAGTGGTTAATGTGACAGCTGATGAAAAGGTAATGAATGGAGATAATGTTGACATTGAACTCGTAAATGCAATTAGCTTTGACCCATATACTCATGGTTATTATAAAGTTACCGGAAGAGTTGGAGAAGCATTTAAGGATGGATTTAAATTAAAGAAATAAAACTTGAAAATTGCTGATTTACAATAAAATAGAGAGAATTACTATAAAAAATAGTAGTTCTTTTTTTATTAAAATTTTATAAAACATATTGACATATGTTATATACTGTTATAATATAAATATAACAGTAAGGAGGAAAATATGAATATTATTATAAGTAATAATAGTAGCGTTCCAATTTTTGAACAAATAGAAAATGCCATAAAACAAGCAATATTTTCTAATGAACTGAAGGAAGAAGAAATGTTACCATCTGTAAGAAATTTAGCAAATGATTTAAAAATTAGCTTTCTAACAGTAAAAAGAGCTTATGATGAATTAGAAAAAGCAGGATTTATAAAATCAGTTCAAGGAAAAGGAACTTTTGTTGCTCCAAAAAATATGGAACTAATGAAAGAAGAAAAGCTGAAAGAAATTCAAGACTATATAGAAAAAATCTATGATATTTCTAAAATATCAAATATTTCTGAAGAAGAAATAAAAGAACTGTTTAAAATAATATTTGAGGGGGATTTTTAGAATGGAAAATAACATTGAGTTAAAAAATGTTTCAAAAAAATATAAAGATTTTGAATTAAAAAATATTAGTTTTAATGTACCACAAGGATGTATTGTAGGTTTAATTGGAGAAAATGGAGCAGGAAAAACTACAACAATAAAATCTATACTAAATATTACAAAAGCTGATGGAAGTATAAAAATATTTGGAAAAGATAATAAGAAAAATGAAAAAGAAATAAAAGAAGAAGTTGGTGTAGTATTAGATGATAGCTTTTTATCAGATTACTTAACAGCAAAACAAATTAATTCTATTATGAAGGATGTTTATAAAACCTGGGATGAAAACAAATACATGAATTTATTAGAACAGTTCAATCTACCAACAAATAAACTAATAAAAGATTTTTCAAGTGGCATGAAAATGAAATTAAAAATAGCAACAGCTATATCTCATAATCCAAAAGTTTTAATATTAGATGAACCAACAAGTGGTTTAGACCCAGTTGTGAGAAATGAAATATTAGACATATTTAGAAAATATATAGAAGAAGATGAAACAAGGTCTATATTATTGTCAACACATATTACAACAGACTTGGAGCATATATCAGATTATATTCTATTTATAGAAAAAGGTAATATTATATTCAATATGCCAACAGGAGAATTATTAGAAAATTATGGAATTATAAAATGTAGTAAAGAAGATTTTGAAAAGTTAAATGAAAAAGACTATATAAAATATAAGAAAGAAAAATATCAATATGAGGTATTAACAAGTGATAAGGATAGTATTAAACGAAAATATAATATTACAACTATTGATAAACCATCTATAGAAGATATTATGTTATTTTATATTAAGGGGGAAAAATAATAATGATAAAAGGGTTATTTAAAAAAGATTTATATAATTTATCAAATTACAAAGCATCTTTAATTATTATAATATTGTTTTGTGGAATTGCAATAATAGGAACAGATGCTATTAATTTAGCTCCAATTATAATATGTACAATAGTTGGCATGATTTCACTTGCTACTTTTAATTATGATGAAATTGCAAGATCAAATAAATATATTTTAACATTACCAACTAATCAAAAAGAGATTGTAAAAGAGAAATTTATTTTAGCAATAAGTGCAACTGTTTTGGGAGGAATATTAGGATTGGCATTAACAATTATAGTTGCAAATGTAATGAATTATATACGACCAGAAGATATGATAAACATTGATTATGAAAGTTTAATTACTACCACAATAGGAGGAATGTGGGGAATATCTTTAATACAAGCTATACAAATTCCGAGTATCTATAAATGGGGAGCAGAAAAAGGCAGAATTCAGATGTTTATATTAGTATTTGCTTTAATCGTAATTATTGCAGGAGTTGGATTTTTAATAATGCAATCCGGAATTAATATAAATATGGAAATGTTAGAGAGCTTTTTTAGTAGATATGGATTAATAATATTAGCTGTGTCTATGATAATAATGTATTATATATCTTATAAAATTTCATACAAGATATATAAAAATAAAGAAGAATAGGATGTTAAGCAAATTATTTTTTAGAATTTATAATTCAAATAAAACTTGTTAAGAAAAAGTGCAAAATTGTAAAATATAGTTTATAGAAAAGATTTTAATAAAGTGGTATACTTGGTTTTGGAGGTAGATAAAATGAATTTAGGAAATAATTTATTCCAAGCAAGAAAAAAAGCAGGGTTGTCACAAGAAGTTGATTTAAAAGAGATAGAAGAAGTAATAAAAAATACTAATGAAGAAAAAGAGGAAAAAATTAATTGGACTAATGCTTGGAGCAAAAAATATCCGGTACTTGCAACATATCCTCAGAAAGTAAATGTATCTAAATATGCAGTAGAAATTAGAAATATGCTAGATAGCTTGGCTTATGATTATGGATATAGTGAATTAGATAGTATGTTGGTCTTAAAAGATATATTGTATCATGAATGGAAAGATAAAAAATAGAAAATAGAAAAAATTACTTTATACAAATGTATAGAGTAATTTTTCTTTTTATGGTATGATACTAAAAAAGTGCAATTGGCTAAATAAACTAAAACTAAACTAAAGGTTTATTAAAGTTAACTAACTGTGGGTTGAGTTTTGGAAAGAATAAAAGTAAAATAGAATTAATAATCAAAGGAGGGATTTAAGTATGTCAAATAAAAATCTTGGAGAAATGATAAGTTCTTTAAGAAAAGAAAAAGGAATGACACAAAATGAATTAGCAGAAAAAATGAATGTTACAGATAAAGCTGTATCAAAATGGGAGAGAAATTTATCTTGTCCAGATGTTAATTCTATTCCAACGTTAGCAGAAGTCTTAGGAATAACAGTTGAAGAACTATTAAATGCTCAAACAAAAAAAGAGAATAATAAAATTGATGAAATTGTTAATATTGCATTAATTGGTGTTGGATTAGCAATGGGAGTTTGTGTGATATTTACATCTATTTTAAAACAAATTGATGTAAATAATGCTATTACTATGATAGGGATAGGAATGAGTTGCTTAGCTGTCTATTTATTGAAAAATAAAAACGATAAATAAGAATGAATAGGAACTAGTAATTTAACATTTTGAGTAATTAATTTATAGATTAGCTTTAGGCTAGTCTATTTTTTATGTTATAGGAAATTCTAAGAACTGATATATTACACACAAATTTTACTTGTATAAAATAGGCACAGTTTTTTTTATTAAAAAAATTAAAATAAAAAATTAAGGAAACTTTAATTGTTTATTAATTTGAAAAAATATATAATTTATAAAAAAGGAGTATAAGTATGAAAAATAGAAATAAGAAGAAAAAAGGTTGGATATTATTTTGTATTTTTATTATTGTAATATTGGGGATATTTTTTATAAATTGGGCAATGAAGCCTGAAAATCTAAGAGAAGCAAAAGAACAAATAAGAACTTTTTTCTTTAAAAATAAAGAACAAGACTCTTATAATGCTAAATCGCTTATTTTAGTTGATCTTTCAAATGATGAAAATTTTATATCTAAAAAAATAGATGAGAAGCAATTACCTGCCAGTTTAGCAAAGCTATTTGTTATTGAATATGCAACAACATTAACAAATTTAGATGATATAGTTTTTGCTGAAAGCAAAGCAATTTCATTAACAAAGCAAGGCTCATCTGTTGCAGACATTAGGCAAACCAACTATTATATGCATAATTTATTTGCGGCAATGTTAGTTCCATCTGGAAATGATGCTGCATATGTAGTTGCTGATTATTGTGGAGGACTTCTTTCAAAAGAATCTTCTACTTGCAAAGAACGTATAGAAATTTTTATGAAAAATTTAAATAAATATTTAGAAGAACAGGGATATAAAGATACAGTTTTATATGATCCAAGCGGATTTGATATGGAAGCACATACAACAGTATTAGATTTAAAAAAAGTGGTGATAAAACTATTAGATTACCAATGGTTTAGAGATATTGTTTCTCAAACTTCTTACACAGCAACATTACCTGATGGAAGTACACAAACTTGGAAGAATACGAATGTTTTTCTAGATCCTACATCAGAATACTATAATGAAAATGTAATTGGTGTGAAAACAGGTTCTTTAGCTGATGATTATAATTTAGTAGTACTGTATAAAATGCATAATAAAGAATTTTTAATATGTAGTTTAGGTTCTCAATCTGATTATTCTAGATATGATGATGTAAACTATATTATAAAAACAATAAATGAGTCAGACTATCTGAAAAAGTAAAATACAATAGAAAAATCATTTTATTACTTCCATTTTTTAGTAATATTCTTTTTTATATATTGAGTTGCTAATGGTGCTTTGCAATTTGTTTCTCCCATATCTACATATATTTCGCCAATACTTTTAGCAACTTCAAGAGCTTGCTCTTGTAAAGGATGATAAAAAGTTCCGACAGCTATCACAAAATTATTCATTGAATAACGAACACGATTAGCACTTTTGTGTATGTTAAATTTTATATTACATAAATAGGTTTTCAATTTTTCTATGCTAAAGTTTTCATTACTTTGTTCTTTTAAAAGATTGCAATAACATGTTCAACCAGCTGACTGGTATAATTCCTTTTGCCTACTTATCCATTCATCTGCAATTTGCTGAGCCATTGTTGATTTCGCTAATGTTGTTGCAACCGTATAATCAGACAATCCAGGACAATATGCTCTTTCTATCCAGTCATTAAAATCTTCTTTTGTCATTTTCTGGGAATCTGCAATCATTCCAGCTAAATACATAGCGTCATAATTCCCTGTTTTATACAAATTGATTGACAAATCATAATTTTTCTTAATTTTCCTTGCAATAGGCTTTAAATCTCCAGTTCTTACTCCATATAACGGTTCTTTTGCGCCATGTTTCATATATATTTTTTTAATTTGCTCATTGCCTAAAGATTGTAACTCTTGCATAACAATATTAACATTATATTCCATAAATGATTCCTTCTTTTTTGTTTTCATAATTTTAAATAGACTAAAGATTTTGAATAAGATATTATCTAAATAGATAAAAAATTGGTACTAATCTAAGTATATTATTTGCTGTAAATGTCCAAAATATACCATAACATAAAAGCAACATAACAATAAAACAAAAATAAATGAAAGGATGATGACAATGACGAATAAAGATTTAATATTAATTTTAGAAAAAAGATTTTATGAAAATACTAATAGACATATAGGTATTAAATGGAATGATGCTTTAAAAAGATTAAATGAAAAAGCTCTATCGTCTTTAAAATATATGGAAGAAACAGGTGGAGAGCCAGATGTAATTCTATATGATGAAAAAAATAATTGCTATTTATATTGTGACTGCTCAAAGGAATCTCCAATTCATAGGAGAAATCTATGTTATGATAATGAAGCACTTAATAAAAGAAAAACGAATAAGCCAGTGTCAAGTGCTATGTTTGAAGCGGAAAAGAACAATATAAAGTTACTAACAGAAGAAGAGTATAAATATCTTCAAACATTAGAGGATTTTGACTTAAAATCATCAAGCTGGTTATTAACAGAAAATGAAACACGATTATTGGGTGGTGCAATATTTGGGGATAAAAGATATAATAGAACTTTTATTTATCATAATGGAGCTGAGTCATATTATTCAAACAGAGGATTTAGAGGAATACTAAAAATATAATTGTAAATTTTTTAAATTTGCAATTAATGAAAAATGTGTAAAAAAATTTTAAAAAGTGATTTATATATGCTATAATAAAATCGAATTGCAATATTTAGAAAAAACATAGATATCGTCAATATTGGAGGTTTAACATGATCACAATTAGAAAAGAGAATGTAGATGATTATGAAGCAGTTTACAATGTTATAAAAACAGCATTTGAAACAGCAGAGCATAGTGATGGAAATGAACAAGATTTAGTTGTAGTATTAAGGAAGAGTAATAATTTTATTCCAAAATTATCTTTAGTAGCAATTGATAATGATAAAATAGTGGGCTATATTTTATTTACTAAAATAAAAATAGGAGAAAGCGAAGAACTAGCATTAGCCCCTTTAGGTGTATTACCAGAATATCAAAGACAAGGCATTGGAAGTAAGTTAATAACCGAGGGACATAGAATAGCAAAGAAATTAGGCTACCATTATTCTATAGTTTTAGGAAGTGAGAATTATTATCCAAAGTTCGGATATGTTCCCGCAATAGAATATGGAATAGAAGCACCTTTTGATGTACCAAGTAAAAATTTTATGGCTATAAAATTAAATGAAAGTAATGTAGAAATAAAAGGTATTGTAAAATATGCAAAAGAATTTGGAATATAAATTGATAACAAATTAATAAAAAAATTATAAAGATATTGACTTGGAGCTAACTCTAAGTGATATATTATAAAAAGACATTAACTTACACATACGAAAAATTTAAGAAGAAAGAAGGATTTTATCATGGAAAAATCTAAGGTTTATTTTACAAAAGAAATAACACCAGAAAGTGTTATAAAAATGTATGAAATATTAGGAGTAAAATTGCCTGGTAAAGTTGCTGTAAAATTACATTCAGGAGAACAAGGAAATCAAAATTATTTAAGACCTGAATTTGTAAAAAAGATTGTAGAACATGTAAACGGAACAGTAGTAGAATGTAATACTGCATATGCAGGTGAAAGAAATTCAACAGAAAAACACAGAAAGTTATTAGATGAACACGAATGGACTAAATATTTTAATGTAGACTTATTAGATGCAGAAGGACCAGATAAAGAATTAGATATACCAAACGGAAAAGTGCTAACTAAAAATTATGTAGGAAAAAATCTAATGAATTATGATTCTATGCTTATATTATCACATTTTAAAGGACATCCAATGGGAGGATATGGAGGAGCACTAAAGCAATTATCTATTGGTTGTGCATCTTCAGAAGGAAAAGCATGGATACATTCTGCTGGAAGAAGTAAAAATCAATATGAAATATGGGATAACCTACCAGAACAAGATAAATTTTTAGAATCAATGGCAGATGCTGCATCATCAATTCATAATTTATTTAAAGATAAAATTGTATATATCAATATTATGTGTAATTTATCTGTAGATTGTGATTGTTGTGCTGTTGCAGAAGATCCATGTATGAAAGATATTGGAATTTTAGCAAGTACAGACCCAATAGCAATTGACCAAGCATGTATTGATTTAGTATACAATTTCAATGATCCAGGAAAAGAGCATTTTATTGAAAGAGTAGAAAGTAGACATGGAGTTCATACAATAGAAGCTGCTGCAGACTTAAGCTTTGGAACAAGAGAATATGAGCTAATTAATGTAGAATAATATAAAAATAAATAGAAACCACTATCTAAAAGGCTAATCCTTACTAGATAAATGTGACTTAGTAAGGATTAGCAATTAAAAAAGTAGTTTCTATTTTATTATTATTTAATTAATTATTTATAACCGTTTTTATTATATCCAAAAATCTTAAAGCATCATCAGTTGGAGTTTTAGAATATATAACTCCATAGGGAATTGTTTCACCAATTGACTTGGAGTTAACTCTAAATGATATATTAGTAATATAGTAAAATTAAAAAGGAGGAATTTAAGAATGAGTAAAAAAGTTATAGTATTCATTATTATCTTAATTCTATTAGTAATAGTAGGAGTAGTAGCATACTTTATGAATCAAAATTCAAATGAAAGTGAAAACAATAGAAACCAAGCAGAAGCAATTGACCAAACAGAAGAAAATGTACAAAATAATAATACTGCATTACCAGAAGAAAACAATGTAGATAATACAAACACTACACAAACAGGTAAAACCTTAGTAGTATACTTCTCTGCACAAGGTCATACTGAAGAAGTTGCACAAAAAATTGCAAATAACTTAAATGCTGATATTTTTGAACTTCAACCACGAGAAGAATATTCTTCTGCTGATTTAGACTGGACAGATGATAACTCAAGAGTAAGTAGAGAACATGAAGATGAGTCATTACGAAATATAGAACTTGTTTCTACTACGGTAGACAATTGGGATAGCTATGATACTGTGTTAATTGGGTATCCAATATGGTGGGGAGTTGCAGCTTGGCCTGTAGACACATTTGTAAAAGCAAATGATTTTAATGGGAAAACAGTAATTCCATTTTGCACATCAGCATCATCTGGATTAGGACAAAGCGGAGACTTACTTGCAGAAGAAGCAAATGGTGGAGATTGGCAAGAAGGTCAAAGATTTAATTCCAATCCATCAGATTCTGATATAAACGCTTGGACTGATAGCTTGAAATAAATATATAACTAAAGTATTAGAATTGTCTTAAAAATCTCAAAAGACAATTCTAATACTTTTATAAAATAATTTTAATATAATTTTAGGACAGATTCTTTATGTATGTATTTCTTATTTTTAGGTAAAATAATAATAACAAAAAAAGATAGAAAATTGAAAAAGGAGATTAAAATGAAAACACAATTATTTTATCATGGAGATATTATTACTATGGACGAAGAAAACGAAAGTCCAGAAGCTATGTTTATTAGAAATGGAATTATAGAAAAAATAGGAACACTTTCAGAAGTGGAGCAATTGGTAGAAAAAGAAACAAAGATAATTGATTTACAGGGAAAAACACTAATGCCAGGTTTTATTGATTCTCATAGTCATATTGTTGCATTTGCTCAAACTTTAAAATTTGTTAATTTAAGTGATTGTAAAAGTATTCATGAAATTATAGAGAAACTAAAACAAAGAAAAGAAAGTCAAAAAATAGAAAACAAAAAATGGATAATAGGTTTTGGATATGATCCATATTTATTAAAAGAAAAAAGACATCCTACCAATTTGGAATTAGATGAAGTAAGTAAACAAAACCCAATCTTAATCTCTCACGTTTCAGGACATATGGGAGTTACCAATTCTTATGGTCTAAAACTCATGCAAATACATGAAAATACACCAGACATTCCAGGTGGACATTATGGTAGAAATGAAAAAGATGGTACATTAAATGGTTACCTAGAAGAAAATGCTTTTATACAAAATGCAAAAGTGGCAAATCAAATTTCTGATGATGAAATGGTAGAATTATTACAAGAAGCACAAAAAATTTATTTGAAGAATGGTATTACAACTCTACAAGATGGTTTAACCAAACAGCAAGAATGGAAACTATTAAAAAAAGCTGCTGAAGAGAAAAAAATAATGGTAGATACTGTTTGCTATATTGATATTTCCGCAAGTGAAGAAATTTTGCAAGAAAAAGAGAACGTACGAAATAATAGAGAAGAAACAGAAAGCAATCAACCAGAATACTATCATCACTTAAAAATTGGTGGTTACAAAATCATTTTAGATGGTTCTCCACAAGGAAAAACAGCATGGCTTAGTTCTCCCTATGAAAACGAAAAAGAATATAAAGGCTATCCAGCTAAAAGGGATGAAGATGTGGAAAAAGCTATTCAATTAGCTTTACAAAATAAAATGCAAATTTTAGCCCATTGTAATGGTGATGAAGCTATCAATCAGTTTATCACGATACTAGAAAAATTTCCAAAAGGGGAAATACAAGCTATTAGACCTGTTATTATTCATGCACAAATGATTCAAAAAGAACAGCTAAAAAAGATAAAAGAATTAAACGCTATTCCTTCTTTTTTTAATACCCATACTTATTATTGGGGAGATATTCATATTAAAAATCTAGGATGGGAAAGAGCTAAAGCTATTAGTCCTGCCAAAACAGCCAAGGCTTTACAACTAAAATTTACCTTTCATCAAGACACTCCAGTACTTCCTCCTAATATGCTTGAAAATGTATGGTGTGCTGTAAATCGAATGACAAAAGATGGAAAAGTACTAGGAGAAGAAGAAAAAATAGATGTTTACTCTGCATTAAAGGCAATTACCATTAATGGTGCTTACCAATATTTTGAAGAAAACAAAAAGGGCTCTTTCAAAGAAGGCAAGTTAGCCAATATGGTTGTATTAGACCAAAATCCTTTAAAAATTGAACCGAAAGAAATTAAAAATATTGCTATATTAAAAACTTTTATAGAAGGAGAAGAACAGTAAAATTACCCACCAAATATTTTCGCAAAAATAGCGTCTATATATAAAACGAAACATTGCCAAAAAACTCCATTCATGTTATGATGTGTTTATCAAACTATGAAAGGAGTTTTTATATGGATATAAATGCACTTACAAAGTTAAGTTATGGCTTGTATATTATTACCACCAAATATGAGGATACTTTTTCTGGTTGTATTGTTAACACAGTGGTTCAAGCTACACCAGAAGAAAAACCAAAATTAGTGGTAATTGTGAACAAGGATAATTATACAAATAAAATAATGAAAAAATCTAAAAAAGTAAATATTTCTGTATTAAATCAAGAAGCAGATATGCTATTAATTGGAAAATTTGGTTTTAGAACAAGTGAAAATTTTGATAAACTAGAAAACACGCAATATATTATGGGTCAAAATCAAATACCAATTGTTACACAATGTGTATCTGCATATATAGAAGCTAATATCATACAAGAAATAGACTGTTCTACTCATACCATTTTTGTGCTAGAAGTTCAAAAAAGCGAGATAATAAATGATAAACCTGTTTTAACATATGATTATTATCATAATGTAATAAAAGGTAAAACTCCTCCAAAAGCATCATCTTATAGAAATATAGAATAAATATGAAAAACTTTTTATTATTTCAAGGGTTTGCTTTTTAAAGGATAAAATAATATAATGTAAATAGTAAAAAATTAGAAGATATAGGAAAAAACAAAAATGAACAAAAAACAAATTCTTATGTACGGAGGATCTTTTAATCCGCCTCTTAATTCTCATTTTTCATTAGCACAACAACTAATAAACGAATATACTCAAATCCAAAAAATTATTTTTGTACCTGTGAACAGTAAATACCAAAAAAGAGATTTAATTGCTAATGAACATAGATATCAAATGTTAAAATTGGTTTGTGATAAAAATGAACAATTTGAAGTATCTAGAATAGAAATAGATAGTCCAAGACCACTTTATACAATTGAAACACTAAAAGCTTTGGCTAAAATATATCCAGAATATGAAATGGGTTTTATTATAGGAAGTGATAATTTAAAAGAGTTGTACTGGTGGAAAAATCGAGAAGAACTTGTTAGTAATTTTAAAGTTTATGTATTAGAACGTCAAAATGAATCTATAGAAGAAATTATTCAAGCTGACCAATTTTTAACGGAAAATAAACAATGTTTTATCATTGCTAAAAATAATATTATTAGTAATTTAAGTTCTACTTTTGCAAGAGAGAATTTGAAAAAACAAAAGAGCATTCGTTATTTTGCACCTGATGAAGTAGTTAATTATATTTATGAAAATAAATTGTATCAATAAAAAGAGAGGAAAAAATGTTAGAAAAAGAAAAATTAGAAAAAGAAATGGAAAATGCTATTAGTTGGATTAGAGCCTATGTAGAAAAATCTGGGAATAAAGGAATCGTGATAGGAAATAGCGGTGGAAAAGATTCTGCAACTGTTCTTGCAATGGCAGTAAAAGCAATAGGAAAAGAAAATGTACTTGCAGTATCTATGCCATGCTTTTCTAATAGTACTGATTTAGAAGATGCTAACTTAGTTGCTAAAACTTTTGGAGTAAAGCAAATCCAAGTAGATTTGACTACTACTTATCAAAAGCTAGAAGAAGCATTGCAATACATCTTAACAACAGATTTATCACAAAATCTATCAAAAGAATCTACCATTAATACAAAACCTAGATTAAGAATGGCAACTTTATATGCCATTGCACAAACGCTAAACTATTTAGTAATAGGAACTGGAAACCTTTGTGAAAGAATGGTAGGATATACAACAAAATGGGGAGATAATAGTTCAGATTTTAACCCTATTGGCAATTTCACGGTAGAAGAAGTATTAACAATTGGAAAAATGTTAGGAGTTCCAGAAAAAATATTAAAAAAGCCGCCAAATGATGGACTAGGTGGACTAACAGATGAAGAAAAAATGGGAATTCAATATAGACAAATAGAAGAAATGATTGAAACAGGTAATACAGAAGAAAAAGCAAAACAAGAAATACTAAGGAGGCATCAAAATTCAGAACACAAAAGAAGTTTAGTACCTGTTTATGAATTTGAAAGAAAAAATTTTTTTGAAAGGAGATAGTAAAAATGAAAGTTTTATTAGTTAATGGAGGACCACATAAAAATGGTTGTGTAAACACAGCTTTAGAAGAAGTAGCAAAAAGTCTAAATGAGGAAGGAATAGACACAGAAATATTTTGGATAGGAATTAAACCAATTGCAGGATGCATTGCATGCAAAACTTGTGCTAAAACAGGTAAATGTGTATTTGATGATGTAGTAAATGAATTTGTAGAGAAAGCACAAGAAGCAGATGGATTTATATTCGGTTCGCCAGTGCATTACGCAGGTGCCACAGGAGCAATAACATCTTTTATGGATAGAGTTTTTTACTCTGCTTCTTTAGGAGGTAAAGCAGATAGATTTTTATTTAAACCAGCCGCAACCGTAATTTCTGCAAGAAGAGCTGGAACAACAGCTACCTATGACCAATTAAATAAATATTTTGGTATTACACAAATGCCAATTATTTCATCAAGATATTGGAATATGGTTCATGGAGCTACTCCAGAAGATGTAAAGAAAGATGAAGAAGGAATGCAAATTATGAAAATCCTTGGTAAAAATATGGCTTATTATTTAAAATGTATAGAAGCAGGAAAAGAAAAAGGAATAGAACCACCAAAACAAGAAGAAACACATTATACCAATTTTATTAGAGAATAAAATATACAAAAGAAGTAGGTGATAAATGTTGCAAAGAATATATCTAATTACTGGAATATTAGGACATCTTGGTAGTACTGTAGCAAGAGAATTATTAAAACAAGGAGCTACTATTCGAGGCTTTGATTTAAAACAAGTAGTTCATAATGATTTACAAAAAGAAAAAGTAAATATGTTTTATGGAGATATTCGAAATTTAAAAGAAGTAGAATCACTTTTTCAAGATTTGGAAGATTATGAAGTAATTGTTATTCATTGTGCTGGAATTGTATCTATTAGTTCTCATTATGACGAAAGAGTATATTCAGTAAATGTAAATGGAACAAAAAATATTGTAAATTTATGCAAAAAATATGCAGTAAAAAAACTAGTACATATTAGTAGTGTTCATGCGATTCCAGAAGGAGAAAAAGGAAGTTTAATAAAAGAAGTTTCTTCTTTTCATCCAGATGCTGTTACAGGATTATATGCTAAAACAAAAGCAATTGCTAGTCAATATGTTTTAGATGCTACTAAGGAAGGACTAGATGCTTCTATTATTCATCCTTCTGGTATTATTGGACCTTATGATTTGGGCAATGGACATTTAACTTCTATGATTATTGATTTTTTAAATCATAATTTAACCGCTTTAGTAAAAGGTGGTTATGATTTCGTAGATGTTCGTGATGTTACAAATGCCATCTTGGCTTGCACAGAAAAAGGTAGAAAAGGAGAATGTTATATTGTTACGAACCATTATTTTACTGTTCAAGAAATTATCAATATTGTTGCAAATCTTTCTAATAAAAAAATGATTAAAACAGTTTTACCACTATGGTTTGCTAGATTAACAGCACCATTATCAGAAGTTTATTATAAAATTCGCAAAATGCCACCTTTATATACTAGTTATTCTTTGTATACTTTGCAATCTAATTCTAACTTTAGTCATGAAAAAGCTACAAAAGAGCTTGGCTATGAACCTCGTCCAATAGAAGAAACTTTAAAAGATACGATTATTTATTTAGGAAAAAATAATTTAGTAAAAGACATTTAAATACTAATTATTTTATATGGTACAAAAATATGGAAATAAATCAATTAGAACAAATAAAGAATTTAATGAAAAATATAATAAGAAATGTAAAAGATAAAATAAAATCGGTTCCAATACAAATTAAAATATTGGTTATTATTCTTTTTATCATCGTAATTGCATTAATCATTATTTCCATTATTAAAGTAGAAGAGAGTAAACAAAAATATGAAATATATAATGGAAATAATTTAAACGAAGCTAAATATCCTGGATATAAAGAATTAATAGATACTTTGCAAGAAAGTCATCCAAATTGGACTTTTACTTTATTTTATACAAGACTTGATTGGGAAGAAGTGATTGCAAATGAAGGACATTCTGATGCAAGAACAAATCCTTTAAATTTAATTCCAGATTCTTTTTCATATTCGGAGGATTGGAGATGTGAAATTTGTGGAGACAAAAGGTATGATAATGGAACATGGTTATGTGCTTCAGATATAGCAATAAGTCATCAAATGGATCCTAGAAACATCTTAAATGAAGATAATATATTTCAATTTTTAGAATTAAAATACACAGAAGGAGCTCAAACAGTAGAAGGAATAAAATCACTTACAGAAGATTCTTTTCTAGCAGGTGATAGTGTTGCACAGGCTCTGATAGAAGCAGGTAAAAATGCGAATGTTGATGCTTACTTTATTACTTCTAGGTTAATACAAGAGCAAGGAAGAAGTGGAACTGTTTTATCAAGAGGCTATGAATATAATGGAGTAGTTGTATATAACCCATTCAATATAAGAGCTACCGGAAATTCAAGAGAGGAAATTTTACAAAATGCAGCTAGTTATGCCTATGAACAAGGATGGGATTCCTTAGAAGAAGCTTTAATTGGCGGAGTGGGTTTTGTAAAAACAGATTATATTAATGTGGGACAAAACACACTATATTTGCAAAAATTTGACATTGTTAATCAAGATGGAGAATTATATACACATCAATATATGCAAAATTTATTAGCACCTCAATCAGAGGCAAACAACATGAAATCTATATATGAAGAATCCAACACGGTAGATTCAACTTTGAATTTTATCATACCTTTATATGAAAATATGCCATAATGTTTCAATTCTGAAAAAATAGTTATTTGTAAGGAGATGTATTCTATTTTATGATGAAAGAACAAGATAATATAAATAAAGAAAAAGAATTTAGCAGCACATATACTTTAGACTATAAAAAATACAAAGAATTTTCTGTTGGTTATATAGCCACCAGAAAATCAAGTATCATAATGTTATTTGTGCTTTTAGGATTGTCAATGATATATATGTATACTAAAAGATATGACATAATAATAGCAGTTGGTATTATTTTTCTTCTATTATTATTACTAACAAAAATAACGGGACGCAATAAACTACAATATAAGCACTATAAAAGTTTAAATAACAATGAAGATTTAGAAAGTACTATTAAGATTGGTAAAGAGAAAATTATATCTACAACTCAGAAGGGAGATACAACCAGTTATGAGTTTAATCAAATAATTGGCATTATAGAAACAAAAAATTTACTTATTCTTAAGTTAAAGTATAACATGGGAATTGTATTAGATAAAAACAATATAGTTGGTGGAACAAAAGAAGAATTAATAGATTATTTATTTTCTGTATGTAATAATATGAAAAAGAAAAAAGTAACTAAGTCTAAAACGTGGTTAATTTTAAGAAAAATATTTTTTGTTTTATATGCTATAGTGTTTATATTATCTATATTCTATTTTATTTTAACACAAAATCAAATGGAACAATACCAAAATTTATTAGAACAAAATGGATATCATATCGAAATGAAAGAGAGCATATACAATAGTCATAACACCAAGCAATTAACAATTTATAAAGATAATGAACATACTTGGAGCTATATGTATGAATTTGGAACAGAGGCAGATGCTAAAAGAAATATAGAGTATTGGGCTAATTTAAAAACAAATAATAATATAAAAGATGAATATATCATTAAAAATAGTAGAAATTATCAAAAATTTGTAATAGATGATGATAACAAATATGTTATTTTAATTAGAAATGATAACTTTGTTTTTTATGGAATAGGCCATACACAATATAAAGATGAGTTAGATAATATAGTGAAAATGATTGAAGAATAATGGAATGATATGATTAATCTATATGGAAAAAACTCATAAACTACTACACAAAATGAAAAAAATGTGTTAAAATAATTATGGAATTTCTTATAAAACAAACAATACAAAGGAAATTTTGAATATAAAAATAATTAAAAGGAGGAATTAACAATGTCAGGACACAGTAAATGGCATAATATTCAAGCGAAAAAAGGAAAAGCAGATGCAGCAAGAGGAAAAATATTTACAAAATTAGGAAGAGAATTGCTATTAGCAGTAAAACAAGGAGGTCCTGACCCGGCTGGAAACTCCAAATTAAAAGATGTTATTGCAAAATGTAAGGCAAATAACATGCCAAATGATACCATTAATAATGCAATAAAGAAAGCATCAGGTGCAGGAAGCAATGAAAATTATGAAGAAATTACTTATGAAGGTTATGGAGCAAATGGTGTAGCAGTTATTGTAGAGGCAAGCACAGACAATAAAAATAGAACAGCAGCAGATGTACGCCATGCTTTTGATAAAGCAGGTGGAAACTTAGGAACAAGTGGATGCGTATCTTATCTATTTAATAAAAAAGGAGTTATTGTTATAGACAAAACTACTACCAATTTATCAGAAGATGATATGATGATGCTTGCTTTAGATAGTGGAGCAGAGGATTTTCAAGCAACTGATGAAGTATATGAAATTACAACTTCACCAGAAGACTTTTCAAAAGTAAGGGAAGCATTAGAAGCTCAAGGATTGGAATTTTTAGAAGCAGAAGTACAAATGGTTCCATCTACTTATATTCAATTAAGTGAAGAAGATGGTCAAAAAATGCAAAGACTATTAGATATGTTGGAAGATTTAGATGATGTTATGAATGTATACCATAACTGGGAAAATTAATTTTTCTAAAATAATTATTATGTAAAAAAGATAATAAGATGTTTTTTTGCAATGAAAAATAAAAAATATCTTATTATTTTTTGCAATAAATAAGGAGATAAAAAACATCTTATTATTTTTTAACCTAAAATAGTTCTAAAATAAAAAAGCATAGCATATATATATTATATGACTATGCTTTTTACTATAAATATACATGTAGCCAAGCTACATTTTTTAACTATTTGTAAAAGAGGTACAAGCTATGGAAGAACTGCTTACATTTTTTCCAGAAATTTTAAAACAAAAAATAAAACAAATCAATTTTGAAAATCCAATAGAAGAAATTAGAATTAGAGCTTCAAAACCAGTTATAGTAAAAAATGGGCAAGAAGAAAAAACAATAGATTATGTAGTTACCATGGAAACAATTTTACAAATTTTACAAAAGATTTGTGAAAATTCAATTTATTCTTATCAAAATCAGATTTGTGAAGGTTTTTTAACCTTAAGAGGGGGACATCGTGTTGGAATAACAGGGGATGCAGTTATGAAAGAAGGAAAAGTAATTAATATTAATTATATTAATAGTTTTAACTTTCGTATAGCAAGACAAGTACTAAATTGTAGTAATCAAGCATTACCCTATATTTTAAATGTATTACAAAATCAAGTATATAATACTTTAATTGTTTCACCACCAGGACTTGGAAAAACCACTTTGTTAAGAGATATTATTCGCAGAATTAGTAATGGAATTCCTGAAATGAATTTTAAAGGAATTACTTGTCGGGGTGGTGGATGAAAGGGGCGAAATAGCATCTGCCTATAGAGGAGTTACACAAAATGATTTAGGAATTAGAACAGATGTAATAGATAATATTCCAAAAGCATTAGGAATGAAGATGTTAATAAGATCCATGAGTCCAAAAGTTGTTGTGGCAGATGAAATTGGAAGTAAAGAAGATATCCAAGCAATTGAATATGCTATTACATCAGGAGTAAAAGGAATTTTTACTGCACATGGTGCAAGTTTAGAAGAGATAGAAGAAAATCCTATTTTAAGAGAATTGATAATAAAAAATAGAATTGAAAAAATTCTACTTTTGGATCAAAAACGTAATGTTCATTTAATTTATGAAAAACAATCTTCTCATGAAAACAAGATTTTTCAAGAAGAGATAAACCAAAGAAAAATTATTTAAGGAGGAAAAGAATGTTACCATTCAAGTTGTTTTTATTAGCTTTAATTATAGGGGTGAGTAGCGCTTTAGGAATTTTATTTTCTAAAAAATATGCTAATAGAGAAAAAGAAATTAAAGAAATGAAAAATGCATTAAATATGTTTGCTACCAAAATTAAATTTACTTATGAACCAATACCAAATTTATTTATGGAAATTGCTAACAAATTAGGCGGAAATATTGGAGCAATTTTTCAAAGAGCAGCTATAAAGATGAAAGAAGAAACAGCAGGAAATGCTTGGAATAATGCTTTAGAAGAAGTAAATCATAATCTTACCAAAGAAGATGTAACTGTATTAAAAAATTTAAGTAGATTATTGGGACAAACTGATTTAGAAGGACAAATTAGTGAAATAGAAGTAGTAAATCAATTTCTAACTTCACAATTGGAAAATGCAGGAGAAGAAAGAAGAAAAAATGAGAAAATGTACAGAACTTTGGGAGTGGTAACAGGCCTTACAATTGCCATTATTTTGATATAAAAAGAATTAAATAAAAATATATGTATTCACTTTAATAGGAATAATGAAATGTAACATAATTAGGCTTAAGATAAGAAAGGAATGTTTTTTATGGATATTAGTTTATTATTTAAAATTGCTGCCATTGGAATTTTAGTAGCTGTATTATATCAAGTATTGGTAAGAGCTGGAAGAGAGGATCAGGCCATGATGACTACATTAGCAGGACTTGTTATTGTACTTAGTTTAGTTATTAAGGAAATTAGTACTTTATTTACTAGTGTTAGAACAATGTTTGGACTATAGACTATAGGACCAGGACCAAGGACCAAAGGGGACTGTCCCCAATGGTCCTACCTATACAAGTGAGAGGAATGATAGTCAATATGGATATTATAAAAATTATAGGTGTTGGACTTATTGCACTCATTATTATCGTTATCGTAAAACAATATCGTCCAGAATTTGTAATATATGTTTCACTTATGGCTGGTGTTCTCATTTTAATGATGATTATGGATAAAATGGGAGCAATTATTGAACTGTTAACAACCCTTTCTAACAAAACTTCTATTAATAATGAATTTCTAGTATTACTCATTAAAATAACAGGAATTGCCTTCTTGACAGAATTTGCAGTTAGTATTTGCAAAGATTCGGGAGAAACGGCAGTAGCAAATAAAGTAGATTTGGGTGGAAAAGTGCTTATTATTTCTATGTCTATTCCTATTATTGCAAGCTTATTAGAAACTATTTTAAAAATTCTACCATAACCATATAGAAAACAGCATTCAAAAAACTTTAGCCAAACGGCTAAAAAACATGCTTATAACAAAAAGAGGAGGACAAGTTACTAAAAAAGTAACCAAAAGGAACAAATGAAAAAAGTTGTAAAATTTATTTTTTTAATTTTGATATTTGTTTTTATCTTACCAACTATTTGTCTTGCCTCTGAAACAGATACCTCCCAAGAAGAAATATTAGAATCCCAACAAGACAGTTTAAACATTTCCAGCTTTTTAGAAGAAGCACAAAAATATACAGAAGATACTTTTGAAGATATTGATATAGGAGAACTATTTACTTCTGCTATTACAGGAAATATTGATAATACAACCATTGTAAAAAGTATTATAAGTTTAATTGGAAAAGAAGTAGTAGATTGTATTACTGTTCTTGGCAGTATAGTAGTTATCATTGTAATTCATAGTGTTTTAAAAAGTATTAGTGAAGGATTAGAAAATAAAAGTATATCCCAGATTACTTACTATGTACAATATATTTTAATTGTTACTTTAGTAATGGGGAATTTTGCAGATATTATTACAATGGTAAAAACAAGTATAGAAAATTTAGTAGGATTTATGAATAGTTTGATTCCTTTATTAATTACTTTAATGCTTACTACAGGAAACATTGCTTCAGCAGGATTATTAGAACCAATTATTCTATTTATTATTACCTTTATAGGAAATTTTATTGTATCTGTTTTAATTCCTTTTGTATTACTCTCAACAGCTCTTAGTATTGTATCTAAAGTTTCTAATAGAGTACAAGTGGACAAACTATCCAAATTTTTTAATTCGACTGTAGTTTGGATATTAGGAATTGCACTTACTTTATTTGTAGGAGTAATTTCTGTAGAAGGAAGTTTAAGTAGTACAGTAGATGGTATTACAGCAAAAACTGCCAAAGCAGCTGTTTCCAACTTTATTCCGGTTGTGGGAAAAATTTTAGGAGATGCAGTAGATACTGTAATAGGTTGTAGCAATATTTTAAAAAATGCAGTAGGAATTATTGGGGTAATTATTATTATTGGAATTTGTATAGCACCTATTATTAAATTGGCCATTTTAATGGGACTGTATTATCTGGCAGGAGCAATTTGTCAGCCAATTGCAGACGAAAAAATAGTGAAACTATTAGAGGAAATGGGAAATACTTTTAAAATGTTACTGGCTATTATGTGTAGTGTATCTGTTATGTTAATTGTAGGAACCACTTTAGTATTAAAAATAACTAATAGCGGATTAATGTATAGATAAAGAAAGGAGTTTTGCATAATATATTTGTTCTATTATGCAAGAATACTATATGGAATGGGTTAGTAGCTGGATTCAGGGAATTATTATTGCAGTCATTATTAGTACTATTATTGAAATGATTTTACCAGAAGGTAATTCCAAAAAATATATTAAAGTAGTAATAGGAGTATATATATTGTTTTCTATAGTTTCACCAGTGATTAATAAAGTAACGGGAACTTCTTTTCAGGTATCTGATATCTTTAATATTGATGAATATATAGAAGCTTCTAGTAGTAATACTTATCAAAATCTAGAACAAAGTCAAGAAGAACAAATAAAAGAAATTTATATTAGTAGTCTAAAAAGTGATATGAAGGAAAAAATAGAAAGTAAAGGCTATAAAGTAGAAGAGATTACTTTAGAAGTAGAAAATAATGAAGAATACACTTTAGAGAAAATAACATTAGATTTAAAAAAACAAGCAGATACTTCTAAGGAAGAAGATAAGCAAAGCAATACAACAAGCCAAAATGCAATACAAAATGTGGAAACTGTAAATGAAATTAATATAAACATTGGTAATAAAGAAAGTGCAAATGAAACAAAATCATCAGAAAAACAAAAAAGTGAAACATTATCTAGTAAAGAACAAAATGAGTTAAAAGAATATTTAAGTGGCGTTTACGAAATAGAAAAACAAAATATTAACATAAATTAAAAAGGAGGGCATATAATATGTTAAAGGACAAGATAAAAGCTTTGGTGGCAAAAGGAGAAGAAGGAGATAATAAAAAGAAAATGGAAAATTTAGTTGTATTTTTAGTAATTTTAATTGTTACCATTATTATTGTAAATCTTATCTGGGGTGGTGGCAAAGAAACAGAAAAAGAACCTGCTAGTGACCCTAATAAAAAATTGGCAACAGCAGAAAATACAGAAGGAAGCATTACTACTGCTAATTTAACAACACAAGATTCCTTATCTATGCAATTAGAAGAAATCTTACAAAAAATACAAGGAGTGGGAGAAGTAAAGGTACTAATTACTTATTCTCAAACAAGCCAAACTGTACCAATGTACAATGAAGATACTACACAAAAAGATACCGAAGAAAAGGATACTAGTCGGTGGAACTAGGAAAGTAATAGAAACTGATTCTTCTAAAGAAATTATCTATGAAGAATCTAATGGAAAAAAAACACCAATAACACAAAGCATCGTAAGTCCAAAAGTAGAAGGAGCCATTATTACAGCAAAAGGAGCAGAAGATGCTACTGTAAAGGCTAATATTGTTCAAGCAGTAGAAGCTGTAACAGGAATTGCTTCTCATAAAATTCAAGTATTTGCTATGAATTAATACATGGTTAACAAACACAAAAACAAATAAGAATGATTTAATAAAGAGCAAATAAAAGATAAATATCAGTAAAAAATAAAAAGAAAGGAGAGAGAATGATTATTTAAGTAATTAAATAGATCAGACTCAAAATAAATTATGAAAAATTTTAAGAAAAATCAAATTGTTATTTTTGTAATAGCTCTTATGTTAGTAACTGCTGGTTATCTTAATTTTACTAATCAACAGGAAAACCAAAATTTATTACCTACTAGCGCTTTAGCAGACTCTGAACAAATGGCAGCTATAGGTGATGCTACTTTAGTAAGTGCAAATCAAGTAACAGGAAATGTTCAGCAAGGAACAAATATGGAAACTTCCAATGATGTTAGTAATGAATCCACCAATAGTACAAATACAAATTTAACAGAAAATACAAGCCAAACAAATACGAATGTAGTAGAAGATGTAAATAAGACCAATAATAATGTTGAAAAAAATTCTAGTCAGGATAGTTATTTTACACAATCTAGATTAGATAGAGAAAATATGTATTCACAAATGCTTGAAAATTATCAAAAAATATTGGAAACTGAAAACTTAGATTCAGAAGAAAAATCCAATGCACAAGAGGAAATTCAAAGAATTAACAAGGAAAAAAATGCGATTATGATAGCAGAAAATTTAATAAAAACTAAAGGATTTGAAGACGTGGTATTATTTGTTAATAACGGAAATGTAACAGGTGTAGTAAAAGCAGAAAAATTAGATGAAAAACAAATTTCGCAAATACAAAATATTATTACAAGGGAATTAAATGTAAAAGTAAATAAGATAAATATAAGTAGTAAAAAATAGAGATTAAGCAAAAAACATTATTTAATCGAAGATTAAGGAAAAACGAGAAAGGTACTTGAAAAGTAAAAAAGATATTGGTATAATGAGAGCAGAAAAAAGAAGAAAAAACGAAGGAGAAAGAGCAAAAATGCTTGAAAACACTGAAATAGTAAGAGAGAGAAAGCTAACATTTAAGCCAATAACTAAAGAAAATTTAGTTTTATTTGCTATACCAAAATTATATAGAAAATATCAAAGTCTAAAAGATGGGTTATGTAAGAAAAATACATAATTCATCTTCTTTTTTCTTTACATAGAAATAAAAGAATAGTATAATGAAATAAAAAAGCTTTAATAACCTAATTGCTAAGATATATTTTCTTTTTTTCATAAGCTCGTCCCA
>CABUKD010000016.1 GCA_902492105.1 uncultured Clostridium sp. | reverse complement strand
GAGTTTTTTGACTCTTAATTATTTTCTGGCTGTGAGTTTTTTTCTCACTTTTTACTGATAATTTCCTATCTTATTTTTATTGGTTTTCTCAAAGGTTTATTGTTTACTTTTCAATGTGCTTTTAAAATCTTCAGACGTTGTTTCGCTGAAGACATTTTCTATTTTAGCATAGCTAAGAAACAAAGTCAACACATTTTTTAAATTTTTTTAAAGTTTTTTTATTTTATTTTTGTAAGTGGCTATTTTCTAGTCTTTTGCTTATTTAAAATATTATATTTTTATTATTCTTAAAGCTAATTAGCTAATTAATTTAATTATAAAGTCGGAAGTTTGACACTTTTGAAATAACCGTTTTAAAGGATATAAAAAGAATCTTTAAGTAAAGCAAAAGTACTAAATATAAACATTACACTATTTTATTGCAAAACCAGTAAAGTCTGCGACGCTTAATATAACCGTATTGCAGACTTTATTTTTTTCATATTACTATTTATTTTGCTTTCAAGGGAGGTTTTATATTCCTACTAGCGTACTGCGTTCGCTAGTTGTATGTTGAATTTTTTATTTATTTTATATGATCTGTAGATTTATATTTATCTATTTATCATTCAGCTTACAGACCTACACATATAAGCTGAGGCGGAAGGAAATGAAGGTGCTGGAACCGTCTGCGGCGTTGTAGTAGCGACCTGCTACGTAATAGGAACTGTCGTTGTAGTAACCTCCTCTAGATACACAAGGGTAAGCAAGACTGCCAGCCGCGAGACTCGAATATTCTGTTGTCCATTCTCTACAATTTCCTAGTAAATCATAAATATTACTATAACAATCTGCTGGATAGCCTCCTGTTTGTTCTTTATTACTTGTTCCTATATTTCCATAAGTATCTTCTGTTGTGGTTGCTAATTTATATCCATTCTCACTATTTTGACAGATAAAGTTTAATGCAGTATCCCATGCATAACTACTGATTAACTCACTTGTTACTCCATATTGATCTTTATTTGTATACATTGCTTCTCCTTGTGACTTTGCTTCATCTCTTGTTACATCTACATAGGCATTTACTCCTGCCTTACATACATTTCCTTCTCCTTGCTCATATCTTCCGATATAAAATCCTCCATTTCCACCTTCTGATGCAGGCTTTGCACTATTTAAAAAGTTAGCTATCGTATCATGTGCTACTGAACGGCTATCTCCTTCTCCATAATACACGTTTCCATTAAGTCCTTCTGCTACTTCATCTCCTGTTATTGGTGTAGGATCTTGTACTGTATTTGTTTTGGTTCCCCATTGCCTTCTTGTTAAATCATTAGTTTTTGTTGTTCCACTTGCATCTACTTTATACGTTCCTGTTGGTATCCATACAAACTGATTTCCTGCTCCATCTTCTATTACAATTCCTTCTGGTACCGTTGTAGCATTATTTTTTGTTTCATCTACTACTACTTTAAATCCTTTTGGCACTACCACTGGATTACCATACTTATCTTCTGCTTCTACATTATTTCCTATTTGTATTTCTGTTATGGTGTCTATTAAAGGCTTTCCATTTGGTCCTTTATTTGGATCTTCAGGTTCTTCTCCTCCTGACCCATCTCCTGTTTGTCCATTTACTAAATTTCCTATTTGGTCTGCTAAGTTATTTAAACTTTCTTGTTCATTTACTGTTGCCTCATTCCATGCATTTGCTGCATCTTGGGCTGTTTTAAAGATTCCTCCATTACTAAATAACATATTAATTGTAATTCCTGCTAAAATTAGTAATACCACTATGGTTACAACCAATGCAATTAAGGTAATACCTCTTTTTTCTTTCGCTTTTCTTTCCATTTTTTTATTTTCTCCTCTCTTTTGTATTTTTCTTTATATTATCATTAACTTTTTTCTTTTCAATACTTTTTAAAATTTTTTTAAGTTTTCTTGTATTATTTTTGTAAGTAGCTATTTTCTAAGCCTTTGCTTATTTGAACTATTATATTTTTATTATTATTAAAGCTAATTAGTTTAATTATAACTTCATTATATTTAATTATTTCTTTGTTTTACCGCTTCATACATAATAATTCCTGCAGATACAGAAGCATTTAAAGAAGTAATTTTTCCCTTCATTGGAATTTTTACTAAAAAGTCACAGTTTTCTTTTACTAATCTACTCATGCCAAATCCTTCACTTCCAATTACAATGGCTATTGGCATTTTATAGTCTTGTTTGGTATATTCTATTTTGGTATCTGCATCTGTACCACAAATCCAAATATCTTGTTCTTTTAAGTAACGAATGGTTTCATTTAAATTATTTACTCTGGCAATTTTCATATAGGATACTGCTCCTGCTGACACTTTATTTACAGTGCTATTAACAGAAGCTGCTCTTCTTTTAGGAATAATAATTCCATGTACGCCTGCTGTTTCTGCTGTTCTAATAATAGATCCCAAGTTATGTGGATCTTCTATTCCGTCTAATAGCAATAGAAATGGCTTTTCATTTTTTTGTTTTGCTACTTCTAATATATCTTCTACTTCACAATAATTAAATGGTGGAACAATGGCAATTACACCTTGGTGATTTGGAGTTTGTGCCATTTGATTTAGTTTATTTCTTTCAATTTCATTAATGAGTATTTTTCTTTCTTTTGCCATTGCTATAATTTTATGAATAGAACCATGTTTTTCTCCTTTAGCCACCAATATTCTGTTAATGTCTCTTCCTGATTCTAATAATTCTATTACAGAATTTCTACCTTCTATTTGATCTTGGTATTCTTCCATTTTTTCTTTTTCCTTCCCTTAACTTATTATAGAAATTTAAATATATAAAACAGTATTATAATTATCTTTTGAGATTTTTAAATCTTATGTGAGTAACCATATAGTGTTTTTTATTCTTCATCCAATTTTAATACTGACAAAAATGCTTCTTGTGGTATTTCTACATTTCCTACTTGTCTCATTTTCTTTTTGCCACGTTTTTGTTTCTCTAACAATTTTTTCTTTCTAGTAATATCTCCTCCATAGCATTTTGCTAGTACATCTTTCCTCATGGCAGAAATGGTTTCTCTTGCAATAATTTTTCCTCCAATGACTGCTTGAAGAGGAATAACAAATAATTGCCTTGGAATCACTTCTTTTAATTTTTCTACCATTTTCTTTCCTTTTTCATAACTGCTATTTCTATGAACAATGAAAGATAAAGCATCTACACCTTCTCCATTTACCCAAATATCTAGTTTTACTAAATCAGATCTTTGATATTTTTTAAATTCATAATCAAAAGAAGCATATCCTTTTGTTTTCGATTTTAGAATATCAAAGAAATCGTAAATAATTTCATTTAAAGGTAATTCATAAAGTAAAGTGACTCTATTTTGATCTAAATATTTCATATCTATATAAGTACCACGTCTATTTTGGCAAATTTCCATAATACCACCAACATAATCTTTTGGTGTAATAATTTCTGCCTGTACGATTGGTTCTTCCATATAGTCTACTTCATTTTGACTTGGCATGTCAGAAGGGTTGTATAGTTCTATTACTTCTCCATTTGTTTTATGTACCTTATAAATAACAGAAGGAGAAGTGGTAATTAAACTTAGGTCAAATTCTCTGTCTAATCTTTCTTCTATAATTTCTAAATGTAGTAATCCTAAAAATCCACAACGGAAACCTGAACCTAAAGCACCTGAAGTTTCTGGTTCATATTCTAAAGCTGCATCATTTAATTTTAATTTTTCTAGTGCTACTTTTAAATTTTCATAGTCACTACCATCTATAGGGTAAATACCACAATATACCATTGGATTTACTTTTTTATATCCTGGTAAAGGCTCTGATGCAGGATTTTCTTTTAGAGTAATAGTATCTCCTACTCGAACATCTGATAGATTTTTAATACTAGCTGCAATATACCCTACTTCTCCTGCTTTTAGTTCTTGGGTTTCTTCATATCTTCCTGGTTCAAAATAGCCAACTTCTGTTACGGTGAATGTTTTTCCACTAGCCATTAAAATCATTTCATCACCTGGTTTTACAGTTCCATCTTTTATACGTACATAAGCAATGGCTCCTTTGTAATTGTCATAAATGGAATCAAAAATGAGAGCTTTTAATGGAGAATATTCGTCTCCTGTAGGTGCTGGAATATCAGTAACAATTCTTTCTAACACTTGGTCCACATTTAACCCTGATTTTGCAGAAATACAAGGTGCATCTTGTGCAGGGATTCCAATAATATCTTCAATTTCCTTTTTTACTTCTTCTGGTCTGGCATTTGGTAAATCTATTTTATTAATTACTGGTAAAATTTCTAAGTTATTTTCTAATGCTAAATAAACATTTGCCAAAGTTTGCGCTTCTACTCCTTGACTACTATCTACTACCAAGACTGCTCCATCACAAGCAGCTAAACTTCTAGAAACTTCGTAATTAAAATCCACATGGCCTGGAGTATCTATTAAATTTAATATATAGTCTTGTCCATCTTTTGCATGATATTTCATACGAACAGCTTGTGATTTAATAGTAATTCCACGTTCTCTTTCAATATCCATATTATCTAAAACTTGGCTTTCCATTTCACGTTTGGATAATACTCCTGTCATTTCTATTAAGCGGTCTGCTAAAGTAGATTTCCCATGGTCTATATGAGCAATAATACTAAAATTACGAATTTTTTGTTTTTCGTATTGCAAAACTAACTTCCTCCTAACATAGTTCTATTGTTTTAACCTATTCAATTTTAGGTTTATATTTATTTTGTATTTATTATCTTTTCGTTTTCTACTTTTGTTATTCTAGCATAAAAAAATAGGAAAAGCAACTTGCCTTTCCTACTTTTCCTAGTTTATCTTAAAGTAATTCATATGTTTTATAATCTATGGTATTGTAATAATAGCGGTACCAATCATCATAGTCATCATAATTATAATCATATTTATCCCAATTATAATAATCGTAATCATAGTCCTCTGATAAAATTGCTGCTACAATTCCAAAAGAAATTAAAGAACTAAAGATAATAATTGGAATAGCCACAGCACTAATAATAAGTCCTGCAATACTAATTCCTTTTTTAGCACCTGGAACTTTTCCTTTTTTAATCGTATCTACAATTCCTAGAATTAAACCTACAATTGCTAAAATAAATGCAATAAAGCAGATAAAAGGAATCCAACCAGTTACTAAAGAAATAATTCCTAATACTAATGATGCAACTCCCATTTTATTTCCCCCTTGCTTTTTCTATTATTATTAGTTTAACATGCATTAGCCTATTTGTAAATACTTTTTCTTATTATTCTACACATTTCAATTTTATAGGAAAATTTTCTTTAAATTTCTTGCCAAATTATTTACAAAACCACTAAGTTAAGGTACAATAAGGCTAGATTTTAAATACATTATTTTTAAAGGAGAATTATGATAGAATACATTTCAAAATGTGAACAAGATACCATCGAATTTGCCTCTAAACTAGCAGTGCATTTGCATGCCAAAGATATTATTGTATTAACTGGTGATTTAGGTAGTGGTAAAACCAAATTTGTGCAAGGAATTTTAAAATACTTTGGATTAGAAAATCAAATTTCTAGTCCTACTTTTACCATTGTAAATGAATATAACGCTACTGATTTTCCTATTTATCATTTTGATGTATATCGTTTAGCAGATAGTGACGAATTTTATGCTATGGGTGGAGAAGAATATTTTGAAAATGGTCTTTGCCTTATAGAATGGGGCGAAACCATTCAAGAGGTTCTGCCTGCTAATTATTTAAAAGTTACATTTGTAAAAGATTTTAACAATGAAAATAACCGCATATTGCAAATAGAAGCTTTTGGTAATAAAACATTAGAACAATATGGCTTGCAATCTTTATAAATAAACAAGGTTTATAGGTAAATCCTAAAAAAACCTAAATATATCATACAAGGATGTAAAAAATAAATGAAAACTTTAGCAATAGATACTTCTTCTAAAAATGCTTCTGTTGCTATTTTAGAAGATTTAAATACTTTAATTGAGTTAAATAACGAAGATGAAAAAACACATTCTCAAAAGCTAATGCCTATGATTGATGAAGCTTTTCAAAAAATGAATTTATCATTAGATGATATAGGCTTAATTTCTTGCTCTTTAGGACCTGGTTCTTTTACTGGTGTTCGAATAGGAATTGCAACAGCAAAAGCTTTTGTTGACAGTAGAAATATTCCAGCAGTTGGTGTTTCTTCTTTAGAAGGTTTAGCTTATAATATGAATCGAGAAGGATATTTTTGTTCTTTAGTAAACGCTAATCATGGTAATGTATATGCTGGCTTTTTCCATATAGTAAAAAACGAAACTGCAAATTATTTTCAAACTGTAGAAAGTGATTTTGCTTTTTTAAACTTAGAAGATACTTCTGGAAATTTTTCAGATAAAGCTTTACTTACTTTTTTACAAGATAATAAAAAAATAAAACTTGGAGATTTTCCTATTCATTTTGTAGGTGATGCTTCTATTACTTATGAAAGCTTATTAGAAAATTTAAGTTTTGAAAATGGCAATTCCATTATTTTAGCAGCTCCAAAGCAATGTCAAATTTCTAGTATAAGCATTGCAAAAGCTGGGTATGCTAAGTATAAAAATGGTGAATATGGAAATTCTAGTATTTTATCTCCTATTTATTTAAGGAAATCGCAAGCAGAACTTTCTTTGGAAAAAGAAAATAATGCACTTTAAAATATGGCTTAAAGAAATAGATTTAATTTTGATTAATTACATGGTCTTTAACTTAAAATTGTATTTTAATTATTAAATTTCGTTTAAGTCAGAAGGGATTTAAAATGGAAATTGAAATTGCGCCTATGCAATTAGCAGATTTAGAGCAAATAAAAGATAGCTTGCTAGAAGAATTTGATGACTTCTGGACTTTTACTATGTTAAAGCAAGAACTGGAAAATAAAAATAACTTAAATTCAACTTATTTTGTTGTTAAGGGAAATGAAGAAATTGTAGGTTTTGCTGGTATTGTAAAAATAGTAGATGAAATAGATATTATGAATATTGTTGTAAAAAAATCTAAACGCAAGCTAGGAATTGGTTCTGCCTTATTGCAAAAAATAATAGAATTTTCTAAAGAACAAAAAGCCACTTCTATTACTTTGGAAGTGAATTATAAAAATAATCCTGCTATTGCTTTATATCAAAAATTTGGTTTTAAGCAAGTAGGTTTAAGAAAAAAGTATTATCATAATACAGATGATGCCATCTTAATGACATTATCTATAGAGGAGGAAACAAATGAAAAAAACAAATGAATTAAATTACAAAGATTTACGAGTAGTATGTAATCCAAATCAATTTGAATTTGAGTCTACCGAGGAGCTTGACCCAATTGATACCGGTATTGGTCAAGACAGAGGTATTAAAGCTTTAGAGTTTGGATTAAATGTAGAAGTAAAAGGTTATAACTTATATATTGAAGGTCCAAGTGGTGTTGGTAAAACTATGTATACCAAAAACTATTTAGATACTATTTCTAAAAAGAAAAAAGTTCCACAGGACTGGTGCTATATTTATAATTTTGAAAATCCTAACGAACCAATTGCAATTTCTCTTCCAGCTGGTGGTGGTAAAGAGTTTAGAGATGTGATGGATCGTTTTATTAATGATGTAAAATTAGATATTAAATCTACTTTTAATAATGAAGAATTTGAGAAAGAACGTGCTTTAATTAAACAGGAATTTGAAGAAAAGCGTAATCTTTTAATGGAAAAATTAAATGAAAAATCTTCTACCTATGGCTTTCAAGTAAAAGCTTCTCAAACAGGTATTTACATGATGCCGGTTATGAATGGAAAAGCTATGCCAGAAGAAGAATTTAATAAATTAGATGAATCTATCAAAAAAGAATATGAAGATAAATCTACTATTGTACAACAACATATTATGGAAGCGATTGGAGAAATAAAAGCAATTGAAAGAGAGTCTAACAAAAAAATTGAAGAATGGCAATCCAATGTTGCTCTTTTAACAGTAAATACTCACATTAATTATATTAAGGCAAAATATAAAAGAAATAAAAAAATTAATCACTTTTTAGATAATATTAAAAAAGATATTTTAAAAAATATTTCTCATTTTGTTTCAGAAGATAAAAATGAAAAACAAGTACAAGCTTCGCCACAAATGGCAACTAAACCAGAACTATATAAACCTTGGCTTAATTATCGTGTTAACTTATTTATTGATAATAGTAAATTAGAAGGTGCTCCTGTTGTTATGGATTCTAACTATTCTTACCATAATCTTTTTGGTAAGTTAGAATATGAAAATTACTATGGTGCTTTAAAAACCGATTTTACTATGTTAAAGCCTGGACTTCTTCATAAAGCAAATGGAGGATATATTATTTTCCAAGCAAATGATTTACTTTCCAATGGTTTATGTTATGAAGCTTTAAAAAAAGCGCTAAGAACCAAAGAATTAGGTATTGAAAATGCTGCAGACCCTCGTTCTTCTATGGTAATGATTTCTTTAAAGCCAGAACCAATTCCACTTGATTTAAAAGTAATTATTATTGGAGAAGAAAACATTTATCAAACTTTACTTGCTATGGATAGTGACTTTAGAAAATTATTTAAAATTAAAGTAGAATTCGAAGATGATGCTCCTTTAACTTTAGAAAACATGAACAAATTAGCTCGTTTTATAGCAGGCTATTGTAAACAAGAAGAGCTTCCACCTCTTACCAAAGAAGCTGTAGCGAAAGTAATTGAATATGCTTCTAAAATTGCGGATAATCAAGAAAAACTTTCTACTCGTTTTAATGACTTAGCACAAATTATTGGAGAAGCTGCAACTTGGGCTAAAATGGGACGTTCCAAAACAGTAACTGCAGAATATGTGGATAAGGCTTTAAAAGAAAGAATCCAAAGAGTGAAAAAATATGACTCTCGCTATATGGAAATGATTAAAGAAAACACTTTATTAATTGACACTTCCGGATTTGTAGTAGGACAAATTAATGGACTTACCATTATGAGCATTGGAGAATATAGTTTTGGAAAGCCAGTAAAGATTACTGCAAATACTTATACTGGTAAAAAAGGAATTATGAATATCGAGCGTGAGGTAGAACTTTCTGGCTCTTCCCATTCTAAAGGTGTTTTAATTTTAAGTGGTTATTTAGGAGAAATGTTTGCACAAGATATTCCACTTTCCCTTACTGCAAGTATTTGTTTTGAACAATTATATAGTGGCGTTGATGGTGATAGTGCTTCTAGTACAGAACTATATGCTATTTTGTCTAGTTTAGCCAATATTCCTATTAACCAATCCATTGCTGTAACAGGCTCTGTAAATCAAAAAGGAGAAATTCAACCAATAGGTGGAGTAAATGATAAAATAGAAGGTTTCTTCCAAATTTGTAAAATGCGTGGTCTAAACGGTAGCCATGGTGTTTTAATTCCAAAACAAAATGTGCATAACTTAAATCTTTCTGAGGAAATTGTAGAAGCCGTTAAAAAAGGAGAATTCCATATTTACGCTATTTCTCATATAGAAGAAGGAATTGAAATTTTAACTGGTGTACCCGCCGGAAAAAAAGATAAAAACGGACATTTTCCTGCTGGTAGCATCAATTACCTAGCTTATGAAAAATTAAAAAAATATGCAGAGGTCAGCCATTAGGGACGTTCCTTAATGGCTGATTTTCAGCCACTGGGGACGTTCCTTTTTGGTCAATTTTCGGCCATCTTTTCAATTTGGACGGAGTTTTTGACAAAAATGTTTGTCATAATTGAAAAAGTTGTCAAAAATCTCCTTCCCCATTGACACCCATTGACATTGATAAAATTTGATTTTATTATTTTTTTATTTGATTTTATTATTTTATCGTGTTATAATTGCTTGTATAAGCAATTATGCTTATATTACTTATTCTATTTTCCTTTCAGTATTCACGCCTAATGTATTTAGTCACATCATTCATAATTGAGGAGGAAAAATCACATGAAAGAAGTTTTTACCTTTTTGTTGTATCGTGAAATCCTTACAGAGGATAATAAGGTAGTAAGACGTATACCAGCCGTTCCTAAGCCTTATTCATCTTACTCATTCAGTGATGACTTTATTTTTGCTACTCGAGATGGTATTACTGATGTTTATCGCAAACACATTCCTAGCAGCCAATTAGAAAGAGTGAAAATTGTTCCTGCCCTTCAACTAGATACTTTTAACCAAGTAGAACTTTTTCATGAAAAGTTTTTCTTGGTTCGTATTGGTCAAAAATGGGGTGCCTATGATTTAAAGTCTGTAGAAGTCGTACCTGTAGATAAATATAGTCGGCACGAGGTAGAGGAAATTTTAAAGAAAAAACTTAGGTAAAAAAGTACAAAGTACTAATAACAATGTGATAAAAAGAACTTTAAAGAGTGTCCCTAGTGGCTGAAAATCTGCCAACTAGGGACGTTCTTTTTTGGCTGATTTTCAGCCAAAAAGGAACGTCCCCAATGGTCGAAAAACAACCAAGAAGGAACGTCCCTCTTGGCTGAATTTTTATTTTTTATTTTTTCTCTTCTTCTTTTACAGTTTCTACATTTTCTTCTTTTACTGTATCAACTACTTCTTCTACTACTGGTGTTTCTGTTTCTACACTTGGAGCTTCTTCTGGAGCACTTTCTGCTGGTGCATCATTTTGTGCTACTTCTTCTGCTAAGTCTTCTTTTACTGTAATTTCATTATCTTCTATTCTTGCTCCTGCATTTTCTTTTGTCTTAGCGGCTTTACCAACTCTATCTCTTAAATAGTATAGTTTAGCTCTTCTAGCTTTACCAACTCTTACTACTTCTACTTTTTCTACTAATGGTGAATGTACTAAAAATGTTTTTTCTACACCAACACCATAAGAAATTTTTCTTACTGTAAAAGTTTGGTTTACTCCTCCATTTTGTTTTTTAATAATAATTCCTTCAAATACTTGAATTCTTTCTCTATTTCCTTCTTTAATTTTTTGGTGCACTCTAACAGTATCACCAATTTTTAAATCAGGAATTTTATTTTTTAATTGTTCATGTTCAACTGATTTTATGATATCCATGATTTGAATATCCTCCTTTCTTATTTCAATAAATCTGGTCTTTTTTGTTTTGTTACTTTAATTTGTTGTTCTTTTCTCCATTTTGCAATATTTACATGATGTCCAGAAAGCAATACCTCTGGTACTTTTTGATGATGAAATACTTCTGGTCTTGTGTATTGTGGATATTCTAGAAGTCCGTGTGTAAAAGATTCTTCTTGAATAGATTCTTTATTTAACACTCCCTCCACATATCGGCTAATACTATCTACTAAGACCATGGCTGGAAGTTCTCCTCCTGTTAATACATAGTCACCAATGGATATTTCCTCATCTACAATTTCATCTAAAACTCTTTGGTCAATACCTTCATAATGTCCACATAATAAAATAAGATGTTTTTGTTTTGAAAGTTCAACTACCTTTTCCTGATTCAACAATTTACCTTGTGGCGATAAATAAATAACTTTTGCGTTTTCTTTATCTGGAATAGAATTATAACTATCATATACCACTTCCGGCATCATTACCATTCCAGCTCCACCTCCATAAGGAGTATCATCCACCTTTTTATGTTTGTTTTTGGAAAAATCTCTAATATTGATGAAATTAAGTTCAATTATATGATTTTCTACCGCTTTTCCAATAATACTTTGTTTTAGTGGCTCAAACATTTCTGGAAAAAGAGTTAATATATCAAACCTCATATTTTACCTTTCTTTTTTGTATAAAACTTACTTTGTATAAAAGTATATTTTAAAAATGCTTTTTAAAAATATATTTAGAATATATTGCTCATTTTAATTGCATTTATCAAAATTTTATACTAATCCTTTTAATAAGTGAACAATCATTTTTTCTTGTTTTAGATCAATTTGCTTAATTACATCTTGAATGGCTGGTAACAAAATTTGTTTGCCAAGCTCATCTTTTACTACATAAATATCATTAGCCCCTGAATTATAGATATCTTCTACTTTTCCAAGTAATATTCCTTCTTCTGTGTAAACAGTAAGTCCAATTAAATCTGCTATAAAATAAGTATCTTTTGGAAGTTTTTTAGCCTTTTCTCTTGCTATTTTTAAATAGCAATTACGATATTTTTCCGCTTCTTCTATTGTTTCAATTCCTTTTAACTTTAATAAAATTTGATTTTTACTGAATTTTACTTCTTCAATTTGCATTTCTAGCAACTTTCCATTTTTTTCCACTAAAACAGTTCCTAATGTTTTAAATTGAGAAATATCATCTGTAAAAGGATTTACTTTTAGCATTCCTTTAATTCCAAAATGATTTACAATTTGACCAATTTCAAAATATTCTTGTTTCATGTATATTCCTCTAATCTATAAATTCAATGCTTATCTTTTTATGGTCTTTTGCCGCTAATGATTTCATAACAGTACGAATTGCTTTTGCAATTTTTCCTTGCTTACCAATTACTTTTCCTATGTCTGATTCTGACACTTTTACTTCTAAAGCAATTGTTTTATCATCAGATTTTTCTGTAATAACAACTTCTTCTTTGTTATCTACCATATTAAGAATGATGCTTTCTAAAATTTCTTTCATGTTTTAACTTCCTTTCAAAAGTCTTTTGCAATTATTTAGATGCTCTTTCAATTAAATTCTTTACAGAATCTGTTGGTTTAGCACCATTTTTTATCCATTGTTCTAATTTTGCATTGTCAATTACAATGGTAGAAGGTTCTGTCATTGGATCATAAGAACCAATTTTTTCAATAACTTTTCCATCTCTTGGGCTTCTAGAATCTGCCACAACGATATGATAGAATGGAGCTTTTTTAGCACCTTGTCTTTGTAATCTGATTTTTACCATTTTTAAATTCACCTCCTGAAGATAAGAAATATTTATATAAAATTAAAAAATTAAAAACATATTGATATTGCTACATTTTAAAGCCTTTTAAATCTTTTGGATTAATTCCACTCATTAACTTTTTCATTCCACCTTTATTGTTTTGCATTTGCTTCATCATTTTTTGTGTCATTTCAAAAGATTTCATGAATTTATTAATTTCTTGTACTGTAGTTCCACTGCCTTTTGCAATTCTTACTCTTCTATTTCCATTTAAAAGCCTTGGATTTTTTCTTTCTTCTTTTGTCATAGAACAAATCATTGCTTCTATTCTAACAAATTCTTTATCATCTATTTTCACATCTTTTAAAGCATTCATACCTGGTATCATTTTTAATAAAGAAGAAAATGACCCCATTTTTTTAATTTGCCTTAATTGCGATAAATAGTCATCTAAATCCAATTCTTTTTTCTTGAGCTGTTTTTCTAGTTTTTCTGCCTGCTCTAGGTCAAAACTTTCTTCTGCTTTTTCAATAATGGAAAGTACATCACCCATACCTAAAATTCTACTTGCCATTCTATCTGGATGGAAAACTTCAATATCACTTAATTTTTCACCAGTAGCAGCAAACTTAATAGGTCTACCTGTAACTTTTTTAACAGAAAGAGCTGCACCACCACGAGTATCACCATCTAATTTGGTAAGTACTACACCATCAATGCCTAAATTATCATTAAAAGCTTTTGCCACATTTACGGCATCTTGACCTGTCATACTATCTACTACTAACAAAATTTCATGTGGTTTAATACTTGCTTTTACATTTTTAAGTTCTTGCATTAACTCTTCATCAATGTGTAAACGACCTGCTGTATCTAGAATAACAACATCATTTAATTTGCTCATTGCTGTAGACATTGCTTGTTTTGCAATATGTACTACATCTTTGGAAGCCTCATTTGCAAATACTGGAATATTAAGCTGTGCCCCAACTACCTGTAATTGCTTAATAGCTGCTGGTCTGTAAACATCACAAGCAACTAGCAATGGCTTTTTACCTTGTTTACGAAGAAGATTGGCAAGTTTTCCTGCTGTGGTAGTTTTACCAGAACCCTGAAGACCAACAAGCATAATAACTGTTGGTGGGTTTGGCGTAAAATTAATTTTACTTTCTGTGCCACCCAAAAGCTCTACCAATTCGTCCTTAACAATTTTAATAACTTGTTGCCCAGGAGTTAAAGACTTTAATACATCTTGCCCAAGTGCTTTTTCTTGTACAGATGTAGTAAACTCTTTTACAATTAAATAGTTTACATCTGCCTCTAGTAAAGCAAGTTTTACTTCTCGAAGCATTTCTTTTAAATCGCCTTCTGTAATTCTTGCTTTTCCTCTTAATTTTCTAGTAATATCTTGCAACTTTGCACTTAGACCTTCAAATGCCATCTTCTTTTCCTTTCTGGGGACAGTTCTTGCTGACCCCTTCTGGGGTCACTTGGGACACTTCTTTGTAATTTGCACCTATCCGCCTTTGGTATTTTGTTTAAGCTAAACAACTTAATTCTTCGCGTACATGTTCTAAAATTTTTGCAACTTTCTTTTCCGAAGATGTATCTTCAATTTTGCTTAATTCTTCTAGAATTTCTTGAAGTTTCTTTTCTTGTTTCATTGTTCGTTTCATAAATGCTAGCTTTTCTTCTAACTCGAAAAGTTTATTTTCCCCCTTCTTGATAATATCTCTTACTGCTTGCCTTGTAATATTATTATTTTCGGCAATTTCGGAAAGTGATAAGTCATTGTTGTAATAGTCATTGATAACTTCGTATTGTTTTTCTGTTAGCATTTTGCCATAAATTTGGCATAACATACTAATTTCTACTTTTTTATCCACTATGACATCACTCCTTTTTTTATCATAGGTATAGAATATTTTTCTAGAAAAAAATATTAGCATTATTTTGTAATGCTAATATACTTTACACTATTTTTGTGAATTTGTCAAGAGGTTTGCAGAATTTTTTTGCTTACAGACCTACACATATAAGCTGAGGCGGAAGGAAATGCCGGTGCCGGAATTGCCTGTGGTGCTGCCGCCGCGAACAGCTGCGTAACTGTTACTGCCGACGTAGTAACCTCCCCTAATCACGCAAGGGTGGGAAATACTGCCAATCGTGTTACTCGAATATTCTGTCGTCCACTCTATGCAATTACCTAGCAAATCATAAATATTACTATAACAATCTACTGGTGTTCCTCCTGTTTGTGCTTTATTACTTGTTCCTATACTTCCATAAGTATCTTCTGTTGTGGTTGCTAATGTATATCCATATTCACTATTTTGACAGATAAAGTTTAATGCTGTGTCCCATGCATAACTACTAATTAATTCACTTGTTACTCCATATTGCTTTTTATCTGTATACATTGCTTCTGCTTGTGTTTTTGCTTGGTCTCTTGTTACTTCTGCATAAGCATTTACACCAGCTTTACATACATTTCCTTCTCCTTGCTCATATCTTCCTATATAAAAGCCTCCGTTTCCCCCTTCTGCTACTGGTTTTGCACTATTTAAAAAGTTAGCTATCGTGTCATGTGCTACGGAACGTTCATCTCCTTCTCCATAATATCCATCTGCCACTTCATCTCGGGTTATAGGCGTAGGTTCTTGTACTGTATTTGCAGTTGTTCCCCACTGTCTTCTTGTTAAATCATTAGTTTTTATTGTTCCGCTTTCATCTACTTTATACGTTCCTGTTGGTATCCATACAAACTGGTTTCCTGCTCCATCTTCTATTACAATTCCCTCTGGTACAGTCGTAGCATTATCGGTGGTTTCATTTACTACTACTTTAAATCCTTTTGGCACTACCACTGGATTTCCATACTTATCTTCTGCTTCTACATTATTTCCTGTTTGTATTTCTGTTATCGTATCTACTAATGGTTTTCCATTTGGTCCTTCGGTTGGTTCTTCTGGTTCATCTGTTTCTGAACCTCCTCCGACTTGTCCATTTACCAAATTTTCTATTTGGTCTGCTAAATTATTTAAACTTTCTTGCTCATTTATGGTTGCCTCATTCCATGCATTTGCTGCATCTTGGGCTGTCTTAAAGATTCCTCCATTACTAAATAACATATTAATTGTAATTCCTGCTAATATTAGCAAAACCACTATGGTTACAACTAATGCAATAAGAGTAATACCTATCTCGTTTTTGAACATTTTTCTTTCCATCTTTTTATTTTCTCCCCTCTTTTGTATTTTTCTTTATATTATCATTAACTTTTTTTCTTTTCAATATTTTTTAAATTTTTTTATTTTTCTCTTGACAAAGCGAACATTTTTTTGTATACTATATACGAACATTGATTTGGAGAATAAATATTTGTTAGGAGGATATCATATGAGCATTTTAAAAAGTAAAAATAGTGTTATTTCTTATACTGTAAATAAAGCAATTGGTTCTAATTGCTATATTTCCATAGATAGTGGAGAGGTTGTTGTAAATGCTCCATGGTATTTTTCTAGAAAACAAATTCAAAATATTATAGAAGAAAAAAGGCAATGGATTTTAAATAAAATAAAAGAATCACAAGAGCAAAATAATCTAAATGTACAAGAAAAAGGTAATATTTTTCTTTTAGGTGCAGCACATGAAATTCATTTTTATTTTAAACATGTAAAAACACCTACTATCAATATGGTAAATCGTAATATTGAAGTTGTATTACCATCTACTTATAGAAAAATAGAAACTAGTCAAATATTAAAAATTTTATTAGAAAAACTCTATCAAAAAGTAGCAGAACAAGAAATTGAAAGAGCAATGGAAAAAACAAGACTTTTATTAGGAATTGCTCCAGAAGATTATGAAATAAACCAATTAAAAAGTGGCGTTATGGCTATGTGTTCTACAGATGAGAAAAAGATCATTATTAGCCCTGAAATTGCTAAATATGATAGAAATATAATTGATTATATTGTTCTACATGAGTTTTGTCATTTAAAATATAAAATTCATACCAAAAATTTTTGGAAAATTATCAAAAAATACATGCCTACTTATGAAAGATATGAAGCAATTTTAAAAGATTTTTCTTATTAATTTTATAAGTTAATTAAAAAAGTAAAGAAGGTATTCTTAATTGTATAATAGAAACCTTCTTTTTTATTATTTCATTATGATTTAAAATAAAAAGTGATCTAATTTTAGACCACTTTTTTGAGAAAAACAAAAATATACCTCAGCTTTAAAAGCAACTAATCTTCCATTTTAGGAATGTACACATGAATTTTACCATTATCCGAATAATTAGTACTTACACGTAACTGTTCACTATAGGTAAAGAGCAAAATAGCTTTTTTCTTATTACTGTAATTTTGCCTTAAATGCCGATATAGGTTGGTACCAATGTAATAGTTGCTAGTTAAAACTTGTAAAGCTTCATCAGGTGTAACATCTACAAATTCTCTACTTGCAATGCAATCTTCTAATCTTTGTATTTCTGGCTCTTCATCCATAAAACGCCGGATTAAACCTTGGGTAGTTTTGCCTACTAATACGAAAAAGATCCAATTGTCTTTTTGCCGTTGGCCATTCTTCATTTTTGCATTTCTCCTTCATAAAAATATATAAATTATTTTAGCATTTTCTTTGTATTATGTCAATTTTAAGTATTCTATATAAAGGTATCAATGATGAAGTGTCCAAAGTTACCCTAAATAAGGTAACTCTCCTCCGTCCCTAACATAGTTAATATACTCGTAATCATATGGATTTTTCTCATTTTTTAAGCCTTTTTCTACAGATACCATACGCCATTCATTTTCTTTAATCTCTGGAAAATATCTGTCACCTTCAAAATTGTGTTCTATTTTTGTAATATACATTTTTGTAGCATATGGCATGAGTAGTTCATAAATACTAGCACCACCAATGACAAAATTTTCTTCTTGGCTTTCTATATATGGTTTTAAAAGTTCTACATTATTAATTACTTCTACATTTTCATCTTGTATTTGTAATTTTCCACTTTTACATAGTACAATATGTTTTCTATTTGGCAATACTCTTCCTAAAGATTCAAAGGTATTTCTTCCCATAATAATAGTATGTCCTGTGGTTAGTGCTTTAAATCTTTTTAAATCTTCTGGCAAATGCCATATTAGTTTATTATCTTTTCCTATTACATTATTGTTTGCAATTGCTGCAATAATACTTAACATTATCTGTTCATATGGTATATTTTATTTACAATATACCATATTCTCCTCTCTTCATATTTTATTGTTTTTTCTTACTTATTTGTTTTAATTTTTTATGATTTTATATAATTTAAATAGCAACTGGAATTTTTCCTAATTTTATATCATGATTATAGTCATAATTTTGTACTTCAAAGTCTTCTACTTTAAATTCATAAAAGTTTTTGGTTGGATTATTTATTTTTAAAGTTGGATGTACATCCATTGGTTTTGCATCTATTAATTGTTTGATTAATGGAATGTGTCTATCATAAATATGGCAATCTCCAATATTGTGGGTTAGGGTTCCCACTTCTAAGCCTGCACATTGTGCAAACATGCATAATAAAGCTGCATATTGCATAGTGTTCCATCCATTAGCAGAAAGCATATCTTGGGAACGTTGGTTTAAAATTAAATGTAATTTTCCTCCTTTTACTAGCCATTGGGTTCCAAATGCACATGGTTCTAAATTCATGTCTTTTAGTTCTTCATGGTTGAATAAATTTGTCATTATTCTTCTGCTTGCTTGATCATGATTTAATAAATACAAAACATAATCTACTTGGTCCATTTCTTTTAAACCTTCTTTGGTTTTAAAAGTATATTTTTTAGCAAGTTGGTACCCATATGCTTTGCCTATACTTCCATTTTCATCTGCCCATTGGTCCCAAATATGTGAATTTAAGTCATGAATATTGTTTGATTTTTTCTGCCATATCCATAAAATTTCATCAATTGACCTTATAACCGTTTTGCTGTTGTTTCTTAAAGTAATCATAGGGAATTCTTTTCCTACATCATATTTATTAGATACTCCTACAATAGAGATATAATTAGCCTCTGTTCCATCTTCCCATCTTGTTCTTACGCCTGTTCCTTCTGATGAATATCCATGTTCTAAAATTTCTTTACAAGTGTTAATAAAATGCTCATCTGCTTGCGTCATTTTAATACTTCCTCCTTTTATTATCATTTTTATTCCATATAACAGTATACTTCATTTTGCAAATTTTGTTTTTAATGGATTTCTATTTTTTCTATAATCTATCATACTAACTATTTTTTTTCAATATGGTTATTACTAATTTTGCTCTATTTTACAAAAAAGCATGTGTACTTCCAGAGATACACATACAATCTACAAAATGTTCATTTTTGTCTAATTACCTTTTTATTTTCATTCACTTAAATTAAAATCTGGTACATATTCTTCTTCATGTTCTCCTAATTCCTGTATATAACCATTTTCTAAATCCAAAGTATACAAATAGTTTTCGATTTCTTGGTATTCCTTTTTTGTTAATTTATGATTTAACAGTTTTTCTTGCTTTGCTCTAAAAGTTGGAAAATATTGTGCCATTACACTTATATAAGTTCCTTGTGGCATATTTTCTTTTACCCATTTTAGAATATGTTTGGTGTTTTGCATATGGCTTGGTAAAATAAGGTGCCTAATAATAAGGCCTTTTTGAATAATGCCTTGATTATTAAATACTGGCTTTCCTACTTGTCTATCCATTTCTTGTATTGCTTTAGTTGCTACTTCAAAATAATTATCTACTTTTGAATATTTTTTAGAAAGTTCATTAGAATAATATTTTAAATCTGGCAAATAAATATCTACATATCCTTCTAATTCTTTTAATGTTTCTATACTTTCATAACCATTGGTATTATAGATAACGGGGATGGTTAATCCATTATTTCTTGCTATTTTTAGTGCCTCTTTTATTTGGTTTGCATACATAGTAGGTGTTACTAAATTAATATTGTTAACACCTTTTTCTTGTTGCTTGATAAAAATTTGTGCTAAATGATCTATTGTAATTTCTTTGCCTTTGCCTAATTGACTTATTTCATAATTTTGACAATAGATACAATTTAAATTACAATTACTAAAGAACACAGTTCCAGAACCATTTTTACCACTAATGCATGGTTCTTCATAATAATGGATGGATGCTAGTGCAATTTTTATTTTGTCATTGCATCTGCACCATCCTTTTTCTCCTGCTATTCTATTAATTCCGACAATTTCTTGGGCATATATTACATTGATTTAAATTCATTTTTTGTTTCCTTCACTTATAAACAAGACATTTATATCATATTTTAAAATATTTAATTTGCTGTTAAACACAAGTATAATATTTTTTACTTTACAACACTTTTCTTTATTTTTTCTATTTCTTTTTCTGTTAATTCCGTTATTTCCATAATTGTTTGTATATCCATGCCTTTTTGTAGCATTTTTAAAGCGCTTTTTTCCTTTTCAATTTGTGTTCCTTGTTTCAGCCCTTGTTGTATTCCCTGTTGTATTCCTTGCTGTATTCCTTGCTGTATTCCCTCTTCTCTTCCTTCTTGTAATCCTTCTTCTCTTGCTTCTTTTTTCCACTCTTCTTTTTCTATTTTGTCATACAACATGTTTATCTGTCTTTTATAGGCTTCTAATCTTTCGTTTTCATCTGCACTCATCATATCTAAATCTTCTACTACTTTTTCTATTGTTTTATTTTTCTCACTTGCCATTTTTACTTTTTCCTCCTCCCCTACTATTAGCCACAACCATTGGCTTATTTTACTACTCATTTCTAGATTCTTTTTGATGAACTTTTTTAACTCTATGTAATGAATTTCTATTCTATCTGTTAATAAATCTTGCTCTTTTTTATAGCCCATTTCTACTTGTTTTTCTGGTTCGCTATTTTCAAATTTTAAGTGTACTATACTATGATAGCTATTTCTTTTTAATAAGTTTTCTCCCAATATTGTGATACTAATAAATTTCTTTAACCCTCTGTATTCTTCTCCCACTCTAGTATCTTCTGCTATTAATCTAGATGTATATATTATATTTCTATTTACCATTGTTTTTACATTTGCTACTTGCATCTCAATATCTATCATGGTATCTTCATTGATTTGTGCTCTTATATCTAGCACTCCTAGCTTTTCATCTGCATAGTTTTTTGTAATTTCTGGATTTTTTACTTCTACTTTTTCTATTTCTATATTTAGTATTGCCTCTAATAATTCTTTTAATTCCTCATTATTTTCTGGCTTTGAAAATATTCTTTTAAACACATAATCGTTTTTTAAGTCTAGCCTTTCTTTTGTATTTTTTACAAAACTTGTGATATCTTCCATATCTGCTACCTCCATTTTAACAAATTATTTGTTAGGTATCAATACTTTTATATAAATTAAATTTAATTTATAGTTAAATATCGCTTATTTTGTTTATAATAGGAATTAATATAGAAAATAAATATTATAGAAATAAAATATGATAAAAAATTACTTTCTGAAAAAATACATTATTTATTTTATAAATCTCTATTATGGAAATAATATGGATATAATGTTAATTATTTTTTTGGTAAATGTAAATATATAATTTAATTTGAGATAAAAATATTGAAATTACATTAGTATGAATTTTAAGAAAAAATATAAAGTGTTTTAGATTCTGTATTTTCGAACAACTTAAATACTAACTTCTAACTATAGACATTTATAGCATAGTTTTATAATAAATGCAACAAAAATCGTATGACAAAATTCGGTAAAAGTCGACTTTTCTGAAATATCTAGGTATTCCAAAATTTTTTTCATAAAATATCTAGTCATTTTTTTACTAATTTGATATAATTAGTTTTTAGGAAAAGATATTGTAAAAATTTAGAAAAGAGGCGTATAGAAAATGATTTCAAAAAGTAAAGTAGTTGCAAGGTATGCAGAAACAGATCAGATGGGAATTGTACATCATAGTGTTTACCCTATTTGGTTTGAACTTGCTAGAACCGATTTAGCAAAACAGGCTGGCTTCCCTTATTCAAAAATGGAAGAAGCAGGTATTATGACTCCACTTGTAGAACTTCATTGCAAGTATAGAAAACCTGCACATTATGAAGATGAACTAATTGTTACGGCCACGGTAAGTAAGTTATCACCTGTAAAAGTAGAATTTTCTTATGAGGTATTTCATGAAGATGATTCAAAACCTATTTGCACTGGAAGTACTGTACATGCCTTAGTTAGTACTAAAGATTTTCGTATTGTAAACGCAAAAAAGGAATTTCCAGAAATTTATGGAATTTTGGAAAGTATAACTGAAAAAGATGAAAACAATTAGTCATATTGAAAAATGGAAAATAATACTATATAGAAAGAAAGGATGTCAATCTATTATGATAATGGAAGGAAAATATAGAGTAGATGTTGCAAATGTAAGTACTTCTAATTTACTTAGTAATAAAGGAATTCTAAGCTTATTTGAAAATATTGCTTGCCTTCATTCTGATATAGCAGGCTATGGAATGAATCAAATTGAGAAAACGCATCTTACTTGGGTTCTTCTCCACTGGAAAGTTCACGTTATAAAAAGAGTTCCTTATGGAAGTACAGTAACTGTAAAAACTTGGGCAGGTAAAGCAAATGCATTTTTTACTATGCGTGATTTTGAAATGTATGATGAAGAAAATAACTTAATTTGTATTGCTAGTTCTAAATGGACTTTAATTAACACAGAAACCAATAGCATTACCAGAATTACAGATGATGTTATTTCTTGTTACGAACCTGAAGAAAAATGTGTTTTTAGAGAAAATGATATTGCAAAATTAAAAAAGCCTGAAATAATAGGACAACCTAATTTTGTTTTTAATGTATTAAGAAAAGATATTGATGTCAACCAACATATGCATAATTTATATTACTTAGATTATGCTTATGAGGCTTTACCAGAAGAAGTTTATAAAAAACCAGAAGCAAATGATTTTGAAATTATGTATAAGTCTGGAGCTAAACTTGGTAACACAGTTTCTTGTTTTTATGTTTCTCAAGAAAATAACGAACATTTTGTAGTAATGCAAGGACCTGATGAAAAACAATTACATGCAATTGTTAAATTAAAATTTTAAAATGAAAATTCTAAAAAATCTAAAAGCGACCTTTTAAAAGGTCGCCTATTTTTCCTTTGTATATTTTTTATATTGTCTATTGTATTTTTACTTTCCAATTTTCTTTTGTGTTTTTCTTTTCTCTTTTCTTTGGTTTATTTGCTATTTTAAAAGAAAATGGTCCATTTATTGTTATCTTTCTTCTTAATGGTAATTACTCTTCTTGGTCCTACAAGGACTAAAATTACAATTAAAATTAAGATAATCTTTGGCCACCGAGGATCTGTACCAATCCATTGTATACAAAATTGTACAAAGGTTGATAACATAAAATAGCTTCCTCCTTTAAAAATAGTATGGTTTCATTATATCACACTTTATGTTAAGTTTCAATGTTATTTTCTTTTCTTCCATACAATAACAATTATACCAATTACTGTTAAAACAACAATTACTCCTCCTATGATAAATAAGCCATTTTTGGTTTCTTGCTTGTTTTGCGTTTGCTCTGATTCCTCTATTTCTTTGCTATTATCTATTAAAATATTTTCTACTATATCATCATTTGTTTTGTCTTGTTTATTTTGTTCTTCTATTTCTGTTTGCAATATTCCTTCTTGATTTTGTTCTAAATTTTGTATTCTCTCTTCTAATTGTTTTGCATTTTCTTCTCTTTGTACTTCTTCCTCTTCCATTTGTGCTATTGTTTTTCTTGTTACATGAATCCTATATTTTTTAAAAGTAACATCATTTTCTGCTAAAACAGTAACTGTCACCTCATTATCTCCTTCTTTTAAATTTTTTGCTCCTTCTATTTTTACTGTTGCATTTTCGTCTTCTGGAACCGCTAAAATATTTAAACTTGTTATATTATTGGCTACGTTTGTAGTATAATTGGTTGTTTGTTCTGTTAATTCTGGAGAAAGAACTGCGTTTTCAATTGCTAGAGTTTGCAAATTAGTATTTGTTTGTTCTTTATCATTAGTCTTGGTAACATATATTTTGTAATTGAATGTTTGTTGTTTATTTGCTGATGTTACTTTTATTTCTACTGTATTTAATCCACTTTTAAACCCCTGATTTCCTATTATTTCTATTGTGCTTTCTGTATTTTCTGGAATTGCTGTAATTCTTAATGAATTTGTATCGTTTCCTACAGTAAGATAATATTCTTTCACTTCTTTTTCAAATGTTGGATTTAAGCCCTCTTTATTTAGATGTAAAGCGGCTAAATTTGCATTATTTTTATCTGTACTTATACTTCTCAAATCGATTTCTTCTTGTAATTCCATTGTTGTCATATTACCTTGATTAATGATATGATTATTTTCTTCTAATTCGTTATTACTAGCAATATCTTCTTGTTGTTTTCCTATTTGAATTTCTATTGGTTCTAGGGAAGGTTCTAGTTTAGTTTCTGCTTGGTTATAAAATTCTCCTTGCATGGTAATTAAAGTTACACCATTTTCTTTTGCCTTAAAGGTAAAAGTATTTAATTCAGTATTTGCTGCTCTATTTTTTCCGTCCGCTTATCAAACCAAGTATATATTATTTGATTGTCTATTACATTTGCATTTTCTGGTATATCTATTACTTGTAATTTGTTACTGTCAAAATAGAGATGAATTGTACATGCAGCAATTGCTATCTGATTTGTATTAACAGATATTTTAATGTTATCTCCTATTTCTACTTTTGTTTTATCCGCTTCTAGCGAAATGCTAGCATTATTTGGCTCGTTTACTGCTGCAATACTTTTGTTATTTTGATTACTTATTAATTCTACAGTACCTTTGCTATTTTGATTACTTGCTACTTCTACAATACTCTTGTTTTTTAGGTTACTTGTTATAAATATGCTTCCTTGTACTATTTGTGCTATTTCTTCGGTTTGACAAATGCTAAAAATGAGAAATATACCAATTGTTACAAATACTAGGAATATTAGTACTAGAAATACTTCAAAAACAGTATTACTACGCAATTTCATTTTTTTCATACTCTTACTTTTCCTCCCTTCCTAATTAATTATATTATTTTACTTATTTTCTTTTTACTTTCATAATTCCACTCAAGTCTTACTGCTCAATTATTTTTAGTTCTAAAATATGTCTTTGAATTTTTAACAAATCTACAGAAGAAGGTCTATTTCCAGTTTTATCTATATTACCTGCTTTTAGGAACACGCTTGTTAATGGTTTTAATTCTAAAATGTGTCTTTGTAATACTAATAAATCTACACTGTTAATTTTACCATCTCCATTGACATCTCCATAAAGAATAATTACATATTCTATTACTACATTTTTCCCATCTAAAATTTTAATTTTGCTTCCTGTTCCTGCTAAATTGTTTCCTGTTAAGATTTTTCCACTACTATCTTCTACTTGAATAGTATAAGTAGTAGTAATTTTTTGTAAAATGTCTGCTACTGTTGTTTTATTTTCTTTCCAACCACTTATTTGGTTTCCGATAATAGTAAGTTCTTTTGAAATTTCAAGACTTCCTTCTGGTAATTTTTCCATAACAGTTACTTCTACTTCTTTTTTATATTCTCCTTCTTGTGTTGTTAAGCTAATTTTAGTATTTCCTTTTTGAAGTCCTTTTACATTGCCTTGCTCATCAACAGTAGCAATGTTCGTATTTTGAGAAGTAAAGTTAACTTTTGGATTATTAGCATCTTCTGGAAAAACAATTGGTGAAATTTGGTAAGTTTCTCCTATTTGTAATACAAGATTATCTTCTTTGGTAGTAAGTCCGGTTACTTTACTATATACTGTAACTTTTATACTTCCAGTTACTCCATTTTTAGCTTTTGCAGTAATAGTAGCTGTTCCACTGCTAACTGCTACTAAATTACCTTTACTATCCACACTTATTATTTGTGGATTGCTAGAAGAAAAAGTAAGAGTTTGATCTTTTGCATTTTCTGGTGAAATGTTAATTTTTAAAGCTATTCTCTCTTGCTTTTGTAAAGTAGTGTTTGCTAAAGACAATGTAACTTTTTCTACTTGTATATCTGGTGCTACTGCTAAATAACTACTAAACACATAGCCAACCAATCCATTGTCTAATTTTACTCTGTCCCAAACTTCCCCTGCTTGTTTCCCTTTTGCGATTCTTGTCATAATTTGGTCTTTGGTGACACTTGTTAAAGTTTCGTAAGAAGTCCCGAGGTCCCGTTCTAACATTTAAAGTAGTACTTACATTGGCGTATACTCTGGTATTATCAGTTTTAAAATCTGTGCTAGCAATATTCGGAGTTTCACATGGTAGTTCTGGCATATTTTCATAAATTGGTATAACAAATGACATTTGGCTATCTAACATATTGCTTTTTTCATAGCCTTGATAAATTAATTTTCCTTCACTATAAGGTGCTAAAACATTGGTCATATATTGATGCCAAAAAAGTTCTCCACCACTATTATCGCTAACATGAAATTTTTGCAAATAAATTGTATTTTGCCCTAAATTAATATAACTAGAACCAATAAATTTTCCTCCACCAGTGATAGCTCTTTCTTTGGTATTCCATGGAATTAAATATTTATCTTTAGTTGCTTGACTTGCACCTTTTCCATCTTTAGCATATTGAAGTCCTTTTTTGATAGCTCCCATAGGTTCTGAAGAACTGGTAGCCCCTATATTGTAGAAATTATAATAACCTTCATAACCAGGTACTATACCACTAATTGAACTGTGGGATAAAAAAGGGCCTACCTCTTGTTTAATACGAGAAGCCAAATGAAATCCACTTACATCTGCGGTTTTGGCTGCTTTTAAAATTAAGTCTGAATATTTTTGGTTTGTTACAATATTACTTCCACTTGCTGTTTTATATTCTACAATTCTATTATAAAATTCGGTACCATATAGAATTTTTTCAATATTAGAAACCGTATTGGTATTTGCTTCATAAGATAATTCCTCAAATTGAAATACTCTAACAGAATTTAAAAAATTTCTTGGATCCATAGCATACTCTACTGCTCGTTTGGAACTGTCCACCCAACCAGCATCAATTTCTACATTGTATTCTCCTGGATTTGTATTTTTCCAATTGTCTGAGTAGGACTTTGGAACTAAATTTTTTCCATATACATTTTCTTGGCTAATTACATATTTCCAATCCAAGGAAGTATAAAGTGCTTTGAAATTCCAATTTGGATGATTCTTTTTTAATTCATTAATATAAGGTTTATAACTTGCTGGAAATTCACTAGATAATACTCCTCTTTTGTCTGCTACTTCTTTTTGTAAAAAGGAAAACATAAGGAAAAAAATTGCAATTAATATTACAACAGCTAAGATAAAATAAACAATATTTCTTTTTTTAATACTAAAATGCTTTTCTTTATGTTTTTGCTTCATTTTTCCTATATAATCCAGTAGAAATACTTGGATTATTCCTCCTTTCTTGTCCACTTATTTAATTAACATATTTTTCTTCAAAAATTTTATATAAACTTATTTTTTATTTCTTTTTGATTATTTTTATAGTAAAGTGCTTCTTTCTTTTGCCTTAATAATAATTCTCTTAGTAGAATAATCACTACAAGTAATCAAGGTAATTTCTTTTTGACCATTAGTATTTTGCAAAAGTGGACTAGTATCTTCTGGTTTTGCTTTATATTTATCATATACTTCATAAGTAATTTTTCCATGATAATTATCGGTTAAAATAATTTCATCTCCTATTTCTAATGTTCCTAGCTTACTAAACATATTTTTTGTAATGTAGTTATGTCCTGCAATACAATAATTTCCTACTTCATTTGGCTCTGGTCCATAATATTTAGCAACACATACCTCCATAGCTTGTTTGCTATAATTTGCCAAGACATAAGTATCAATATTCAATTTATCTATTTTTAATTTTGCAGATACTTCATAACCTTTATATTCTTTTTTTACTAACTTTAAGTCCTTTTTTGCTTCCTCTTTTTGTGTTATTACCTGTGTTTTGGTAATATTTTCTTGTTTTACTTGTCCTAAAGAAGAATTTGCCTTTTCTTTAATTTGTGCTTCTTGATACATTTCATATCCGGTATAACTTAGAACTCCAATAAGAACAATAAGAATGATACCCTTTACTATTTTTTTCATCATTTTGCCCCTTTTTTTGTATTTTTATGTGATTTGTATTTCTATGTAAAAGGTGTCGTATTTTAACTAATTGAAATTTAGAAAGAAATATACGACACCTAAAACTAATAAAATTAGTTTTGTTTACTGTTTTTATTGTTTACACTAATATAGGCAACTGTTAAAATTGCTATAAAACCAATAATGATTCCATATTGTGTATTACCTGTTTTAGGTAAAGTTTCTGGCATTTCATTTTTTGTATTTTCTTCTTTTGAAGGTGTCTCCTCTTTTGGTGGAGTAGTTGGTTCTTCTTTATCTGTTACTGCTGTTTTGCTTACTGTAAAATTAAAATCTTTTTGAGCCACTACTGCATCTGAGTTATCTCTGTCAATTATTTTAATATTAACAGTATAATCACCAATATGACTAAACTCACCTTTTAATAATAATTCTTGTCTTACATTTTTTCCTCCAAGTGCATAACCATCAGCTTCTCCCCAACCATTTTGGATTAGGTCAAGTTCTTGATTGTGTTCATCAGTAGCAAGTAATTTAACAGAAGCATCATCTGAAGGTTTTTTCGTAACTTCTGCAACCATTCTTACATGGTCATAATTTTTTCCCATGCTAGATTCTGTGATTAAAGTCATATCCTTTTTTGTGTTTGGTTTTATAGCTCCTGTATATTGTAGTTTTAATGTATAATCTACATAATTTGGTTCTACTAAAATATCTTTTTCAATAGGAACTAAAATATCATCATAAGTCACGGATGCATCTCCATTTGCCATTCCTTCTAAAGTAATTGCAAAATCAGTTGGATTAGAAGTTAAAATGGTGTCTTTTGCCTTAAAAGTAATCTTAGCCTTACTTCTTGTTGCGCTTCCTCCTGTTGAATCATAAAATACAAGTTTTACTTTTGTACCATCATCAGATGGAGTTCCTCCTTCTGCCGAAACATAATCAAAAATAGCATTATCATATGCTACATTAACGGTATATGCGCCTAATTCTGTACCAAAGTCAACAGTAACAGTTACTTCTTCTCCAGGAGTAATTTTATCTTTACTAATTTGAACCTGTACACTATTTAGCGGAGTAGCTGCCATTACCATACTAGATGTAGTAAAAATAGCCATAATAAGTAATGCAACAATTGTTAAAAGATATAGAATTTTTTTCATTTTTCTTCCTTTCTCCATTAAATTTAAATTTTTGATCAAAAAAACAGTTTAATGGAACTATTTTTTCATTATTATTATGTGAATTTTTTTAATTTTTATTTTTCCAATTTTTTTTAAATTTTCAACCATTGGGGACGTTCCTTTTTGGCTGATTTCCGACCACTTGGGACACTCCTCAAAAAGTTCAATTACTTTAAAACTTTCTTTAAAATATGACAATAATCAAAAAATCTGCTCTTTTGAAATATGCTTTTATAATCTCAAAAAGAAAAACATTCCTTTGAAGTATGCCAATAAGCGCAAAAAAGACACCCTTTTGAAATACGCCAATAAGGTCATATTTTGAAAAGAGTATCTTTTAATTTTTTTAAAATTAAAAATTGTTTTTTCGTAAAATTGATTTATTTATATTTTTTATAATCTAGATTTTTATCAAATTTTATTAAAATTACAGAAAAACATGGAATCACCGTTAAGATTTGGTGTTAAAGGAGTGTCCCAAGTGGTTGAAAATCGGCCAAAAAGGAACGTCCCTAATGGCTGATTAATTCTTTTTGTTTTACAAAATCACAGATAAGTTCTGCTGATTTTTCTACTCCTAATGCATCACTATTAATGCATAAGTCATAGTGTGAATGGTCATCCCATTCTAAGTCTGTATAATATTTATAATGATTTGCTCTTAATTTATTAATTTTTGTAATTTCTTTTTCTGCTTTTTGTTTATCTAATCCATAATATTTTGTTGCTCTTTTTATTTTACTATCCATATCATTATAAATAAATATTTTGGTTACATCTTTTCTGTCTTTTAATACAAAGTCCGCACATCTTCCAATAATAACACAAGATTCTTTTTTAGCAATTTCTTTGATTAGATTTGCTTCATGGACATATAATTCATCTGCATTATTCATACCTGCATAATAACCATTATTTATATTATCTAATACTTCTCTTTTTTGTTCACTATTTTCAATATATTCTTCTGATAGTCCCGTTTTTTGTGCTAATTTTTGTATAAATTCTTTGTCATAAAATTTAAGTCCTAATTTTTCTGCTACTAGTCTTCCTATATATCTTCCACCTGACCCATATTCTCTTGCAATTGTAATAATCATATGTTCATTTGGTTTCTTAGTATCAATATTACTCTCATCATCCACATTCGTGTTAGTATCTTCAGGATTTACACTAATACCATCATCATTTTGACCGACTTTCATATTAGTTGATACTGCTTCTTGCATATAGTTTGGCTTCTTTAATTTCTTTACTTCTAAAATTAGTAAAGTTGCTGCAAGTATAAATGCAATTCCATCTGCTACTGGTGCTGCATATAATACGCCCATTAATCCAAAAATACTACTTAAAATGAACATAGCTGGAATTAATAACACAATTTGTCTTGATAATGATAATATTGCACTTTTACTGCTTTTCCCAATTGCTTGAAAAAAGATTCCTGCTGGTATTTGTACTCCATTGCAAATGCATAACATTAAGTAAATTCTAAATGTTAAACATGCAAATTCCATATAACTAGCATCTCCACTGCCAAAGATAGAAATTAGTTTATCTGGAATAGTTTGGAATAAGATAAATGCAATAGTACTAATAACAACACTTAAGCTTAACACTATTTTTAAGGTTTTAGTTACTCTATCAAATTTTCTTGCTCCATAGTTGTATCCGAAAATTGGTTGTGCACCAACTGCAATACCTAAAATAATACTACTTAAAATTTGATTTACCTTCATTACAATACCAACTACTGTAATTGGTATTTCAGAACCATATTTTGAGTTTACACCATATTTTCCAAGCAAGTTATTTTCAACAGAAATTAAGATAACAAATGTCATTTGAGTAATAAAACTACTAATTCCTAGTGCTGCTACTCTTCTTACTATACTAAATTTTAGTTTTAATGTTTCTTTACTAAATTGTATTGTCTTTATTTTTCTCATGTATAATGCATTTAAAATAAATGTAACAAATTGACTAAATATAGTAGCAATAGCTGCTCCTTCTACTCCCATATGGAATACATAAATAAAAATTGGGTCTAATATAATGTTCAAAACTGCTCCTGCTACCATAGATGCCATTGCAAATTTTGGACTACCATCTGCTCTAATAATAGAATTTAATGTAGTTCCTATCATAGAAAAAGGTAAGCCTATAGCAATAATCCATCCATACCCCATAGCATAATCTCTTAAAGCATCTGTACACCCAAATAAATTTAATAACTGTGGTAAAAAGATAAGAGTAATCGCACAAAATAAAATGGATATGATAATAGCCATAGCAATACCATTGCCCACACCTTTTGCCGCTTCTTGTTTTTTCTTTTCTCCTAATTTTAAACTCAAATAAGCAGATGCCCCATCACCAAACATAAGTGCAAATGCAAGACCGATAATAGTAAGTGGAAATACTACATTGGTAGCTCCATTTCCTAAATATCCTACTCCTTGTCCAATAAATATTTGGTCTACTATGTTATATAGTGCGTTCACTACTAATGAAATAATACAAGGAATTGAAAATTTTCTAACTAGTTTTCCTATTTTTTCAGTTCCTAATATATTTTCTTCTTTTTCCATTTTCATTAATCATCCCTTTCCTTTTTTCAAAAAAACATATAACAAAAAAATAAATATTGAAAGAAACTTTCAATATAAACTTTTTGCGAACTTTTCTATTATAACATTGCATTTTTTAGAAGTCAAGCACTATATAAGCATTTTTTTATATAAAATTGTCACTGAAGACCAAAGATTTTTGACATTTTTTTGAAAATTGTCAAAAATCTCCGTCCCCTTGACAACCCTTGACAATTATTTTTTTAATTACAACCACAATCACAATTACTGTTATTATTGTTGCTGTTCATATTATTCATAAAAAATCTTTTTTCAGCTAGTTTATCTTGTACTCCACGAAGTGCCTCTCCAAATCTTTGGAAGTGAACAATTTCTCTTTCTCTTAAGAAACGGAGTGGGTCTATTACATCTGGATCGTCACAGCATAAGTCTATTAATTTTTCATATGTTGCTCTTGCTTTTTGTTCTGCTGCTAAGTCTTCTTGTAAGTTTGCAATTGGATCTCCTTTGGTTGCAATATATGCTGCTGTAAAAGGTACTCCTGCTGCAGATTGTGGATATACATCTACTCCATGGTCTGTATAATATTCACCTAAACCTGCTTTTTTAATTTCTTCTATACTTAGTCCATCTGTTAATTGATGTACCATTGTTCCTACCATTTCTAAGTGTGCAAGTTCTTCTGTACCTATATCATTTAAGGTAGCTTTTGCCACTTGGTCTGGCATAGCAAATCTTTGGCTTAGGTAACGAAGTGAAGCTGCTAGTTCTCCATCTGGTCCACCATATTGCGAGATAATAAACTTAGCAAGTTTTGCATTTGGGCATTTAATTTTTACTGGATATTCTAATACTTTATTATAAGTCCACATACTAACAATTTCCTCCTTCCCATGGCCATGGTTCTTCAAGCCATCTCCATTTATTACATGGATAATAAATACTTAATGGTCCATAAACTCTTTGATATTGATCTTTTAATTCTTTTAATTGTTTGGTGTATTCTCTGTGTAAACAAAGTGCTCTTTGATCATTATGATGTGTATTTAAGTACAATCCAAGTTCAATAATAGCAAAATTTAAAGCTTTAATTTTATGGATCATTTCTTCTCTAATTCTACGTCTTTCTGCACAATTTATTTCTTGATTACATGAATCCATATGATCTCCAGTCATTGCTGCTGTGTTATAACCAAATGCTGCATTAATGCCTTGGGGTGTATATTCACAATCATAATCCATTTCATTATTTTGGCTACATCCAACATTATTGTTGCAATTACAAGAATTGCATCCACAATTGTTGTTACGACCCATTTGATTACATAGGTCACAATTTCTATCTTCTCCTAACATTGATTACATCCCTCCCCAATTTCATTTGATTGTTTTAAATACTCAATTTCTGCCATGCTTTGACAAGGTACATATGGACTTACTAATTCTGGAAAGATTGTTCCCATTCTTAAACCACAATGTGGTGTAAAAGTTTGGCTCATTTCTTGAATTGGTACATAGCTTTGTGCAAGCATTGGATTAGTTGGGAATGGACTGCTTGGTTCATCAAAGCCACAATCACAACAACTTCCCATCATATTTGATGCTGATGTGGTGTTCATTCCATAGTCATAATTACATCCACAATTGCAATTATTGTTGAAATTGTTACTGTAACTTGCAGCTTGTGCAAATTCAGCTGTAGTTCCAACATTATTGCATAATGTTTCAATTACTTCTGGATTGTAGTCATTTTGGCAACAACATCTTCTATAACGATTAAACATGTTTGAATTCCTCCTTATTTTTGTTTTATATTACATAATATGACAAAAATAAGAAAATGTGAAAACAAAAAATAATTGTCACTATAAATAGTAACAATTATTTTTTAGTTCAAAAATTTAAACTTTCAAAACTCCACCAATAGTTTTGTTTAATTTAGCATGTTTATGTCCTGCTAAAATAGATGCTCCTCCTGCTATAACTACAATATCTCCTTCTGTAATAAAACTTCTTTCTTTGGCAAGTCTTACACCATCATCAATCATTTCATCAATGCTTTCTTTTGGCTCTACTAAGATTGTGTAAGTATTCCATACTAAAGATAGTTGTCTTTCAATTTCTTTGTTAGAAGTAATAACATAAATTGGGCATTGTGGCATAAAACCAGCTATCATTTTTGCTGTTCTTCCTGTATCTGTATAAGCAAAAATTGCTTTAGCACATAAGTCCATTGCAGTAGAACATGTTGAATAATTTAAGTTATATTCATAATCTTCATTATCGCAATCACGTTCTTTTTTCTTAAATCTTTTCCAGTACTTAATTGAACCTTCTATTGCCTCACAAATTTTTACCATTGTTTTTACACATTCTACAGGATATTCTCCCATAGCAGATTCTCCAGAAAGCATAATACAGCTTGCCATATCATATACAGCATTTGCAACGTCACTTACTTCTGCTCTAGTTGGTCTTGGATTATGGATCATAGATTCTAGCATTTGTGTTGCAATAACTACTGGTTTTCCTGCTTTATTACATTTAGAAATAAATTCTTTTTGTCTAATTGGAACTTCTTCCATCGGAATTTCTACTCCCAAATCTCCTCTTGCAACCATAATACCGTCCGATACTGCTAAGATTTCGTCGAAGTTATCTATTCCTTGTCTATTTTCTATTTTGGAAATAATTTTAATATGTTCTCCACCATTTTCTTCTAATACTTTTCTAATATTTAATACATCTTGTGCAGTACGTACAAAAGATGCTGCAATATAGTCAAAACCTGCTTTAACTCCAAATGTAATATCTTCTATATCTTTTTGGGTAGGACTTGGTAAATTAATAGCCATTCCTGGTATATTAATACTTTTTGTATTTGTTAATTCGCCACCATCAATTACCTTACAAATAATATTTGTTCCTTTAATTTCTTGAACTTCTATTTTGATTAATCCATCATTAATTAAAATAATGGTTCCTTTTTCTACTTCATTACATAGATTTTTATAAGTAATAGATACTTTTTCTTGGTTACCCAAAATTTCTTCATTCACTAAAGTAAAGGTATCTCCTGGATTTAGTTCAATTCTTCCATTTTCGAATTTTCCAATTCTAATTTCTGGTCCTTTGGTATCTAATAATAGTGCTACTGACCTTCCTACCTTTTCTCTAACTTTTTTAAAATTTTCAATTCTAGGCTCTTGGTCTTGATAATTTCCATGAGAAAAGTTGATTCTGGCAACATCCATTCCGGCTAAGATTAACTTTTCTAATACCTCTGGATTATCCACTGCTGGACCTAATGTACAAATAATTTTTGTTTTTTTCATAAATATCCCTCCTAAAAACGCGCCTATTAGAATATCATACTTTTTACTATTTGTCAAGGTTTGGAGGTTATTTTGTAATCCATTTTACTAAATTTAAATTGGCAGAGTCTAAAATCATTTCATGTTTTGGCATTACTCTAAAGGTATAACCATAACTTCCACCATTGATTAATTTTACTTTTGCTTTATAAGCATAAATTCTATTTTCTTCATCTGCTTGCTCTAATTCCATTGGAATAATAGTAATATCATCCACTACTCCATTATCATCAATTTTACCATAGTATACTTGAGCTTCTATGTTTTCTGGTTTCATGTTTCCTAATTTTACTTTACATTTTACCTCTATGTTGTTTCCAGCATCTATAGTAATATTATCTAAATTGTTTTCTTGTGTAATTTCTATTTGCTCCCAACTACTCTTTAAGCTTTCTTTCCAGCTATTAAATTGAGCAACTTTTTCTAAGTCTGTGTAGTAGTTATGGTATAGGTTGCAAAGTGGCATATAAAGTTTATCTGTATAATCGGTTACCATTCTGGAAGTACTAAATCTTCCACCTGTAGAAATAATGGATTCTTTCATATATTGTAACCATTTTTCAGAAATGCCATCTTCATTTTTATCATAATACATTGGAATAATTTTATTTTCTAGCGTATCATAAATACTTTGACTATCCACTCTATCTTGGGCTTCATAGTCTGCATATTCTTGATTTTCACCTATCATCCAACCATTTTTACTATTATACCCTTCTAACCACCAACCATCTAGTACACTAAAATTGATAACGCCATTTAGAGAAGCCTTTTGACCGCTGGTACCAGATGCTTCCATAGGTCTTCTAGGATTATTTAGCCATACATCTACTCCACTAATTAAATATCTTGACATAGCAATATTGTAGTTTTCTAAAATAAAGATTTTTCCTTTGAATTGTGGTTTCATAGAAATTTCATGAATATATTTAATTAAGTCTTGACCTTCTTTATCTGCAGGATGTGCCTTTCCTGCAAATATAATTTGTACTTTTCTATTTTGATCATTTAAAATTTGCGTAATTCTTTCTAAATCTTTAAAAATTAATGTTGCCCTTTTATAAGTTGCAAATCTTCTTGCAAATCCAATAGTTAAGGCATTAGGATCTAGAGAAGATAGCATTTGCATAATATCTTCATAGCGATAACCACTTCTTCTTAAACGATTAATGGTATTTTCTTTAACAATAGCAAGTACTTTTTCTTTTCTTGCTTGATGTGCTTGCCATAATTCTTTATCTGGTATTTCTGCAATTTTTTTCCATACTTCATTATCATAAATTTTATCTTGCCAATATGGTATTAAATATTGATTATATAATTTTTTTAAGTTTGGAGCAAGCCAAGAACAAGTATGAATTCCATTTGTTACATGAGTAATAGGTGCTTCATTAGCAGCTATTTCTGGCCATATATCACCAAATAGTTCTCTAGAAACTGCGCCATGAAGTTTACTCACTCCATTTTTCTTTCCTGCTATTTTTAATGCCAAAATTCCCATATTAAATCCATTATCTAGTGGAGCCTCTGGTTTCATTCCCATTTGAAAAAATTCTTGTTTACTAATTCCTAATTTATCCCAAAATCCTTTAAAATATTTTTCTACTAAGCTAAGTGGAAAAATGTCATTTCCTGCAGGTACAGGTGTATGAGTAGTAAATACAGTTTTAGCAGATACAATATCTTTTGCCATTTGGAAAGAGATTTTCTTTTCTTTCATAATGGTATAGATTAATTCTAAAATTAAGAAAGAAGAATGTCCCTCATTCATATGGTAAACAGTAGGATTTAAGCCAAGAGCTTTTAATAAAGCTACTCCTGCTTGACCTAATACAATTTCTTGTTGTATCCTTGTTTCTTGGTCCCCACCATAAAGAGTTCTGGTAATTGGTCTATATTCTGGATTATTTTCTTCTATGTCAGAGTCTAGTAAATATAATTCTACTCTTCCTACATTAATTTTCCATGCTTTTAAATATAGCTTTCTTTTTGGAAGTTGAATGGCAACTAAAATATCTTTGCCATTACAATCTTTTACTCTGGTTAATGGCAAATTTTCTACTTCAATATCATAATATTCTGTTTCTTGTTCTCCACGACCATTAATTTTTTGATGAAAATATCCATTTTGATATAATAAACCTACTGCAACTAATGGAACACCTAAGTCACTTGCAGATTTTAGATGGTCACCTGATAAAATACCAAGTCCACCTGAATAAATAGGTAGAATTTGGTCCAACCCATATTCTGCTGAAAAATAGGCAATCAAATCATTACGGTTTTCAGGATACTTTTTAGAAAACCATGTGTTTTTGCTTTTCATATAGTCTTCAAAGTCTTCTACTACTTTATCGTAGGCCTTTAAAAATTCTGTATTTTGCATGGCTTGTTCTATTTTTTCTTGTGTTACTTGTTTTAAGAACTTTACAGGATTTTTATCTATTTTTTCCCATAGATCTATATCCATTACTTTAAAAAGCCTTAAAAAATCTGTATTCCATGACCACCAAAGGTTATAGCTTATTTCTTTTAGTTTCTCAATTCTTTTAGGTAATTGTGGATTTACGGTAATATGGTTAAATACATACATTTTTTATAGTTCCTCCTTTGTATTTTCTTTATTTCTTTTGCAATTTTTATATTAGTACTTTTTATTTTTAATAATTCATGTTAAATCTATTAACTTTTGAAATTTTAGTCTATTTCTTTTTATTTTTATATTATTTTTACAATTTTTATTATGTCTTTATTATCTATTAACTTATGATTTTTGTCAATTGATTTGAAGAAATATTTAAGCAAAATAAATTGTTTTATAAATAACTACTTAATTTCTAAAAATTCAATTTCTTTTTTAGGATATTCCTCTGGTTTTAGTCCTACCTTATTTCTCATTTTGTCTAATAATAGCACAAACATAATAGTCAAAATACAGCCAATAACCAATATGGTATTAGATGGTGTTGTAATTCTTAATAATCCGGAAGCCATTAAAGTTATAATAGCTCTCATGATACTTTCCATTAAGTTATAAGAAGATGTAATTTTATTACGTACAGTTGCAGTAGTAAAGTTATTTAGGTATCTTCTAATAAGTGTATAGAATGGGCCTCTAGCAAGATATTGTATGAAAAAGGAAAGCAAAATAATAACTAAAGCCACATAGTAAGGTAGCTTTCCTGCAATACAAAATCCCACTATCATGCAAGTGATTGTAGTAGGTAATGCTAAATAAGCTAATGTTTTATTCCTATAATGGTTATGAATTCTATTTTGATTTTTTGCACTAATTCCAGAAACAATACCTAGTACAGCAAAAATAATACCAAAATATTGCTCTGGTACTCCTAGTTGTTCTAATGTTCCGCTTCTTAAACTTACCAAACAAGCAAATAAACCAGATAAAGTTCCACCAAATAGTAATAAATATTTTAATCTCTTAGATTGGAACATATATCGAAAAGAATATCTTAAATTTTTCATGTAATTTCTCATGCTAAATTCTTTTTGGACAATATCTTCTGTTTCTTTAAATTTAAAGGCTAATGCCGTGGACAAAATACAACATAGCAAACACAATAGAAATGGTAAATAACCATTCCAAACATATAAGAAGCCTGAAATTACCGCTGTAATTCCATCTGTATAATAATACCAAGAAGTTCCATTTCCATCAATTTTAGAAAATCTTAAACCTCTCTTTTCATCTTTTGGTAAGTTGTCATATAATAAATTCGTTTCTGTTACGCCTTTCATATTAAATGCAATTGCAGATAGTAATTGTCCGATAAAAACATAAACTAAATTTTGTGCGATTAAATAGCTAAAAATAGAAAGTGCATTTATCATATTAGCAATAATTAAGCTTTTTCTTTTTCCTATTTTTGTACAAAGAGCAGTTAAAGGCATTAATAAAACGGACCTAAAAATAGGATAAAAAGCTTCTGCTAACAAAACATCTGCAGCACTAATTTGCTTTACTTGTGTTAAAAATAGAAAAGAGATAGAGTAATAGAATAATAAATCCCATGATAACATTTTATAAATGGGATATAGTCGTACATTATATTGTTTTTCTTTTGAATTTTCCACTATAAAGATGCCGAGTAGATAAACTCAGCTTTCACCTCCTATGCACATTATATAAATAACATAAAAAAAATGTCAATATATTTACTCTCATTTAATTTTTATTTTAGAGAATTCTTTTAACTTTTTACTTGATGTTATTTTAGAGAAATATGATGACTGTGAATTGTAACTATTTTTTATAATTAAGAAAATTTTAATAGCTTTTTTGTACAAAAAACGTTATAATAGTTTTATAAACAAAAAGTAAAAACACAAATTCGAAAGGAAAAATAGAAAGGAAAAAATAAGTATTTATGAAAAAGTGGATTTTAAGAATCTTAATTATCCTATTAGTTTTAGGTATAATTGTAGGTGCTTTTGTGTTATATCAAGGACATAAGATGTATAAAGAAGCTCTAGACCAAATTAGTTTAGAAGATAAAATAAAACAAGTACAACAAGATGATGATTACGTATATTTAAAAGATTTGCCAGTGGATTATAAAAATGCTGTTGTTTCTGTAGAAGACCATCGTTTTTATGATCATGGCCCTATTGATGTAATTGCTATAGGTAGAGCTTTAATTACTAATATGCGTTATGGTCAATTGTTAGAAGGTGGTAGTACTATTACACAGCAAGTGGCTAAAAATTTATATTTTATTTCTGAAGACAATAACCCTATTTACCGAAAATTTGCAGAGATTTTTATGGCTTATGATTTAGAAAATGCTTATGAAAAAGATGAAATATTAGAACTTTATATGAATACTATTTACTTTGGTGATGGCTATTATGGTATTGAAGAGGCTTGCCAAGGATATTTAGGAAAAAATGCTAGTAAAATGACTTTATTTGAAGCAACTATGATGGCAGGAATACCAAATGCCCCAAGTGTATATGCACCTACTGCTAATTTAGATTTAACTTTAGATAGACAAAGAAAAGTAGTTTCTACTATGGTAGAAAATGGCTATTTAACACAAGACCAGGCAGATGAGATTCTAGCTGATCAGTCTACATTTGAAAGTGAATATAATAAATAGTAATTTTAAATTACAAATGAAAATAATGTAAAGTAAAGAAAGTTAATTGTCATAAAAAATGGAGGAGTAAAATTTACTCCTCTTCTTTTTTGTCCGTATCCTTGTGCCATTTTTGGTGGTTCCAACCAGTTACATCACTAAATTCATCTTCTAAGTAATGGAGCCGTATTCCAACAGCACAAGAATATTGGCACCTTTCAGGAGGTGGTGGCATTGGTTTACTTCGACATGCATAACAGTGCTGAATTAAGTCCTGATACTTTTCCAAGTATTCTTCTTCTCTTGTCATTTTTTTCCTTCCTCCTATTGAAGCTTAAAAAGTTTACTGATAAAATTATAGCATAATGTGTAATATTATGTCAATCTTATCTTACTTTATACTTTTCATATAGTGTTCCTAATGTAATTGTAGAATAATTTTTAATATTCTTTTTAGGAATTAAATACATTTCTCCCTCTGCTGTTACTATAAATAGTAAATCAACATTAGTTTCGATAACAGTTTTATATTTAAGACCTTTCGTCCCTCCACAACTTTTTAAAGCAACTTGATAGTTTTTATATTTTGTCTTACATCCTGTTGCTTTTACCTGTACACTATAAAAGGTATTTTCTTTTTCCACTACTAAGTCATAATCTTGTGTATCATTTAAAGGTATTGATACCGTATATCCATTTGTGGAAAAGTAAGCAATTGCAATTCCTAATCCAGAATTTCCTTTTTCTCTATTTGTTACAAATTTCATAAATTCTCCTTTGTATATATAAACATATGTTTGTATATACACTTTAAAAATAAAACAAGTTTAAACTTGTTTTATTGGTGGGCAGAGATGGATTCGAACCATCGTACTCGTACGAGAACAGATTTCTTACTACTATAGTTTTCACTACCATATACATGTTTGTAGTCTGGACTTTCTCTTTATCCATATTTTCATATGATATGGATACCAGGTATAAAGTCTCTACACTCGAAAATTTCTTTTCTAGCTCGGGATTATCATCAGCCTAACTGTTAAGACTTCCCCGAATTAGCCCGGTGTACACCATACAATTACTTGTATGGGCTGCAATTTCTGATTTTTCGATTTTAAAAATCAAAGCCTACAGTCTGCCGCCTTTAGCCACTCGGCCATCTGCCCATGTATTATTTAATTATAACACTTGCTTATTATACCTTTTTACAGTAAATTTGTCAAGCATTTTTTCATTTTTTGGTGCGCCATCAAGGATTCGAACCTTGGACCCACCGGTTATGAGCCGGTTGCTCTGACCAACTGAGCTAATGGCGCATATTCAAACGCAGTTTTAAGTATAAAGCATTTTTTAGAAAAAGTCAATACTTTAAGCTTTATTTCTATTAAAAAGTAGTTAAATTAATAAATTATATTTAAATTTCAAATTTGTTCTTAATATTCTACTTTTTAAATGAATGAAAAAGTGGTTAGCTCATTAACCAACCACTTTTCTTTATTTAAAAATTACCCTTAATTTTCTTTATTTTCTCCTCTTCCTTCTGGAAGCGCTGCTGGAACTTGAAGAACTACTTTTATCTTAAATGCATAAGTAATTGCTTTTACAAATTTACTATTTTTAAATCTTTGCCATAAAGAAGGTTTTACTTCTACTCTTGTTTGTTCAAAGTAAGTTTTATCTTCTGCTGGTATTTCTTCTAGTATTTGTTGTACAGCTTCTTCTTGTTCGTCTTCTTGTGGTGTTGGTATTAATTTTAATGCATCTGCTACTTCAATTCCAATATAACTTAATGCTTTAGATCTGTCTTCTATTCTTTCCATATCAATTTCTATATGTAAGTTAGACTCTAAGTTAACAATTCTAGCATTAATTAGTTTTACAGCATCTTGGTAGTTTTGTGATTTATTGGATTTTGTTCTACCTATTAATCCTAAAGTATCAATAATATCTTCTGGAAAATCGGCAGCGATATTTCTTACCGTTTGTTTCCAATCTTCTTCTTTATTTTCTACTGCATCTAAAGCTTCTCTTAAGTCACCTGCTAGAGAAATATTTTTCTCTCTTTGGCGAATTAATTCTTCGATTCTTTTAGTGTTTTCTTCAAATTGATTGGTTGCATATTCTACTAATCCATAAGCTGCTTTATATACACTTTTAGGAAAATTCTTTTTCTTTGGGTATTCAATTAAATAAGTTTTAATTGATTCTATTAAGTCTTTAAAGTATGCATCTTCCTCTAATTGTACAATTTGCTTTTTGCTGTTTGGATTAATTAATTTTTGTACTTTGTCGATATTTGATAATATTTTTTCTTCCGTGATAACCATTCTCACGTTTACTATGCCAGATTTAGACATTGTAAACCTTCCCTCCTTTGTCCTATGTTTGTTCTTCCTACGTCGTTATTATTATACACTGAATTTTCTAAAACTACAATAGGATTTTTTACTTTTTCTTTTACATTTCTGTTACAATTTTATTACAACATTTTTACGAAGTCAAGGGAATTTTGTAATTATTTGTCTTTTTTTAGTTCTCGAGAAGTGAAAAAGTAAAAGCAAGTCTCAAATATATAAATAGAAATTAGTCCTA